>JALXAE010000093.1:0-1815 GCA_026992355.1 Syntrophobacterales bacterium
ACAATAAGTGCTACTACTGCAAGCTCATGCGTTCCAACAGCCGTAGTATTCAATATTTTCTGCCAATTAAGAAATGGATTAATTACAATAAATAAAATAATAATACCTGAAAATACCATCCCTAAAATAGCATAAGTAGTACTAACATAAGTACGTGCCAGCTCATGGTCATTCTTAGCAATAGCTTCTGCAAACCGGTTTCTTAAACCATTCCCAAGACCAATATCAAAAAACGAAAACCAGGCAATAATAGAACTTAAAGTAAGCCAAATTCCATATCGTTCTGCATCGAGATAGTTTAAGATAAGAGGTACAAACGCTAAACCAACAACTATGCTTACTCCTTTTAAACCCAAAGAATACAGTATATGTTTCTTTGCTTTAACAGAGCGTTCATGTCCTTTAAAAAAGTTTATGGCAAAATTCTTAATTCTATTCATATTTTAGCAATCAGCTTTCCGGCTAAATTTTCTCATCTATCTTAACTCTTTGCATTTTTATAACAGAAAGAAAGTCTACTGGTACATTACTCAAGTCTGCTACGGACTTTTCCAATGGCTATCGGGAGGCTTCGCAGAATAGGAGCTTCACGTTTTGAGTTCTGCGTTTGGCGTTTGCTCCGAAAGATAGTTACGGAGGCGTAATTTGCGAGGGAGGCGACAGCCGACCGAAGCAATCTTATGCAACACCAGAGCCCTAAAGCTCGTAAAACAAATCCTTCCACTCCGGGTTCTTTGCTTCTATGAGTGCTACCTTCTTTGCCCTGTTTCCTTTTTTCAGCCTTTTTTCCATTGCTCTGGCTTCAAGGATGGTTGGGTATTCTTTGTACCATACCAATTTGTCAACATTATAACGGGCAGAGAAGGAGTTTTTGTATCTTTTCGTTTTGTGCTTTAATATTCTGTCTTTCAGTTCGTGTGTCTGCCCTGTGTAGATGACGCCATTGGGCCGGTTGGCTGTCATGTATGCCCAGTATTTCATTAGTTTTTTTTGGTGGATGCTATCTAAAGTCTGCCACGGCCTTCTTGCGGCGGCCACGCAGAATAGGTACTTCGTAGTTAGTTTTGTTGTTTATAGGTATTGCTCCGAAATGTAGTTGTGGAGTAATAATTTGCGAGGGCGAGGAACGATCCCGAAGCCCGCCCGGATGAACCCGTTCGGACGGGCAATCTTGTGCATCGCCAGAGCCATTACAACTTAAACACCCTCTCCGACTTTTTGTCAACCATGTTCCGCAAATCCACTATCAACCTGGCGTGTTCTTTTATAAACTCCACATCAAAATCTTTATGGTTGGTGGTTAAAACCACACAATCTGCATTTTTTATGGTTTCCGCAGTGAGTTCCAAAGAGGCAAAGGTTCTGCCTTCGTTGGTTCTTACCTGAGGGATGTACGGGTCGTGATAAACCACCTCTCCACCTTTGTGGGCGGTAATATCCATAATTTCCAAGGCAGGAGATTCGCGTTCGTCATCAATGTTAGGTTTGTAAGCCACGCCGAGGAAAAGGATGTTGCTTCCGTTAACCGCTTTTTTCTGACTGTTGAGTGCAGTGGCAATTTTAATATACATATAATGAGGCATGCGCATGTTGATATGTCCTGCCGTATGTATCATGCTCAGATCAAAGTCATATTGCTTGGCAATGTGTTCAAGATAGAAAGGATCCAACGGGATGCAATGTCCGCCAATACCGGGACCGGGATAAAACGCCTGAAAGCCAAAAGGTTTGGTTTTGGCTGCTTCAATCACTTCCCAAATGTTGATGTGCATTTTTCCCGACAGCAATGCCAACTCGTTGATAAGACTGATATTG
>JALXAE010000093.1:1825-2030 GCA_026992355.1 Syntrophobacterales bacterium
TTTTTATAGAGGGCTTCCCCTATTTCATATCCATCTTCTGTCATAGCACCCATCACTTTTGGCGTGTTACGCGTGTGGAAGTTTATATTGCCGGGGTCAACACGTTCGGGTGAATAGGCCAGCCAGAAATCCTCACCATGTTTCATACCGCTTTCACGCTCAATGATTGGAAGCATGAAATTTTCGGTAGTAGTGGGATAGGTGG
>JALXAE010000094.1 GCA_026992355.1 Syntrophobacterales bacterium
CTTCAGGAAAAATCCTGGACGTGTGTGGAAAATGCTTCTTGAAGTAAAAACACTTCTTGATAATGCTGAACCAAACCCTGCCCATTACGGCCTTGCCGAACTGGAAAAGTTAGGATGCCTGAAAACCATTATTACTCAAAATATTGATAGCCTTCATCAGCGTGCCGGGAGTTCAGATGTGATAGAGTTTCATGGTCATGCTAGGTCTATGATATGTGAAAATTGTGGCATTCATTATCCTTCGGAAGCTGTTAAAATAAAAGATCTGCCTCCAAGGTGCACATGCGGAGGACCACTTCGTCCGGATTTTGTGTTCTTTGGGGAGCCTATACCTTCTTATGCTCATATGCGTGCCATGGATGTTACAAAAAAAAGCGATGTTATGTTGGTTATAGGCACGTCCGCTACCGTTGCACCGGCATCGATTTTACCTGTTGTAGCAAAAGAAGTCGGAGCCAACATCATAGAAATAAACCCCAATCCTTCCGCCATAACCGACCGATTGACTGATGTATATATACCGGAGAGAGCCGGAAGGGCTGTGGCTCAAATAGTGCAGATTGTCAAGGAAATAAAACAACAGGAGCAACCATGATTCAGTTTGTTGTTGCATCTTTCTTAACGACAAATTTGGGTGCAAGTAAAACATACGTTTTTTCTCTATTAGGCCATACAGGGGTTCTGGTCAGATTTGTTCTTTTGTTTTTGGTTATCCTCTCGATTGTATGTTGGGCTGTAATTTTTGGGAAGTTATGGCGATTTAGAAAAGTGAAGAAGGAAACGATATCCTTTTTAAGTAGATTTCATCAGCAAAAAAATCTTTCCTTTTTTTATAAAGATAGTCGTTCCTTTAGCGAAACTCCATTGGTTTACGTATTTAGAGCGGGTTATGGAGAATTGCTGCGGTTGTATAAAACAATAGATGCAGCTACGGATAAGGTTATTCTTACTGAAAGTGTTATGGAGCTTATTCATGATAGTGTTTATAGGTCAATGGTTTCTGTAATGATGGCTGAGAAAGCAAGGCTTGAAAGATGGCTTTCTGTTCTAGCATCGACCGGTAGTAGTGCTCCATTTATAGGGCTATTTGGCACCGTCTGGGGAATTATGAATAGTTTTAGGAGCATAGGTCTTAAGGGTGCCGCAAATCTGGCAGTTGTAGCTCCGGGGATAGCCGAAGCTCTGATAGCAACAGCTGTTGGATTGGCTGCAGCAATTCCTGCTGTTATTGCCTATAACTTTTTTATGCAAAAACTTCGAGTGTTGGATATTGAAACGAGACATTTCATAAGTGATTTTATGAGATTGGTTGAAAGGGATATCATAAAAAAGATGGGAACAAGGGGTTCGGAGGAAAGTGCTTCTGTATCGGTTGGAAATGTTAGGGATATATCGCTATGAAAAATCTTTTTGACGATGAGCAACCGAAATTTGTTTCTGATATTAATGTCACACCCTTTGTGGATGTCATGCTTGTTTTGTTGGTAATTTTTATGGTTACAGCCCCATTTATGATGCAGGGTATTGATGTGAACCTTCCTGAAGTAGAGGCTCCGGCTATAAAGGCGGAACAAGAAAGATTGATTATCACCGTTAATAAGGATGGTAAGGTTTTTATCAATGAATATGAAGTTGCCATGAGCGATTTAACTCCTAAACTTGCTGCTATTTACGCTAACAGACAGGACAAAGCAGGGGTTTTTCTAAAGGCAGATAAGTCCCTGTCTTATGGTTACGTAATGGAGGTCATGTCCAAAATAAGAGAAGCCGGTATTCAAGACATTGGCATGATTACACAATTGCCAACGGAAAAACCGGAATAGTCTTATGAGAGAATCTGTTTTATTATCGGAGACGACGGCTCACAAGGAACTTTCCATTGGAATTTTTGTGTCTTTATTGCTTCATGGCATTTTGATTACGATTATCTTGATTTCGCCTTCTATGAGTAAAAGTAAAGAATACCAGGTATTTAGAAGTTTTCATGTTAGGTTGATAAGGGCAAGCGAAATTAATGAGACAGTGCCGGTAAAAAGGGCTTCAGGCCAAACAAGATCCTATGTAGCAGAAAGAAAGCATGGAAAAAGAAAACCTGTAATACCGGTTTACGAAGTTAAGAAAATAAAACTTCAGAATAAAAGTGACTCAAAACAGTCGAAAAATGTGCTAAAGCCACTGGAACCTTCGGAACAGGCTGTTACGAAGCTAGAACAAGAAAAACAAAGCAATAATTTAGCTTTCTGGAAGAGGCTCATTCCTGAAATTCACCGTCGCAGTGCTGGAAAACCTATAAAACAAAGGTCTAAGATTGCGGACTCTGAAAGTTCGACCGAATATGGACTTGCAAGGCGCCTTTATTACAGTGAAGTATGGAGAGCTATTCAGAAACAGTGGGCTCTCCCTGTTGAGCTTTTAAAAAGGAAGGATTTGGAAGCAATAGTCATAATAAAAGTGCGAAGGGATGGCACTATAGTTGATATGAAGTTTGAAAAAAAATCAGGTAATCAGATATTTGATGAATCTGTCTGGAATGCTATAAAAAAAGCTAATCCCTTGCCCCCCTTTCCAAAAATATATAGTCCCCCTTACGAAGAATTCGGCATTAGGTTTAGACCGGAGAATCTAGCTCAACTTGACCGTTCTATATGGAGAATGCCATGCGCTGCATAACCAGGTTAATATTTTTTATTAGTATTTGTATCTTGTTTGGCAATTCTATTGGCTTTAGTAGAGTGTATATCGATATAACAGAACCGTCCTTTAAGAAACTCCCCATAGCTATCCCGGATTTCAGATCACAGACGGCCGCCTATCTGAATATTTCAAAAGACATTGCAGATGTTTTGCGGAACGATCTTAAGCTTTCTGGAGCATTCAATGTTTTGAATCCCGCTGGTTTTCTGGAAAACCCTCAAAAAATGGGAGTAACCAGCTCTGATATATCCTTTTCCAGCTGGAAGTCCCTTGGGGCTGACTATCTGGTTACAGGTTTATACTCCACCGACGGAATTTCTTTGCATTTAGAGTTGAGATTCTTTGATGTGATTTCGGGAAAGATGCTGTTAGGTCAGGCCTACGATGGCAAGTTTGACACCATGCGCGAAATGGTACACAGGTTTGCCGATGAAATACTTAAAATTTTAACAGGTGAACCAGGAGTTTTTTCTACAAAAATAGCCTTTGTTAACAAAGTTAAAGATGCTCAGCGTTTATATATGGTGGATTTTGATGGATATAAGCCACTGCTTCTTACTCCCGAAGAAAAGCTTGTTGTGTCTCCTACATGGGACCCCGAGGGGAAATATATTGCCTATGTGTCGTATATCAAAAATAGAATGCGATTAAATCTTTTTGAGGTTGCATCTGGTTCGATTAGTTCCTTTCCAAATTTATCAGAGATAATAATTGCACCGAGGTTTCATCCAACCAAACCTTTGCTTGCTGTTACGTTAAATCGGAATAAAAATTCCAATATTTATCTAGTCTCTATGGACGGTACCATAGTTGATGTCTTGATTACCGGCTGGAGCATAGATATCCCAGGGAGTTGGTCTCCAGATGGAAGAAAACTTGCTTATGTTTCCGGGGAAACAGGGGGGCCTCAGGTGTATGTCTATGACTTGGATACTCGTACGAAATACAGGTTAACCTATACGGGGGATTACAATACTTCTCCCTCCTGGTCTCCAGACGGGGAATGGATAGCTTACAGTAGCAGAATTAATGGTTATCACCAGATCTTCATAACAAGACCAGATGGTTCGGAGGTATACCAGCTCACTTATGGAAATTATAACAATGAAGCACCTGTGTGGTCTCCTGACGGTAGAATGATAGCCTTTCAATCTAACAGAAAAGGCAAGTACAGTATCTGGGTTATGTTGAAAAATGGTAGAGAACAAAGGCTCCTTACCAATATGGAAGGAGAACAAAAATTTCCCGCATGGTCACCACGATTTTAGGACGATGCTACTCCCCGTAAAGGAGGCGAACATGAGATGTCAAATTTGTAAAATTGTTGTTTGTTTGGCTTTAATTTTGGTAGCCGGGTGTTCATCCCAGACCGGTTATGTACCTCCTCCACAAGGTGGTATCCAGGGAAAGCCAATAGGTGAAGCAAATCTTAAGGGCACCCCTCTCAATGACCCCAAATGGCGTGCAATGGGAATTACAACTGTGGAAGAAAAGGAGCGGTTTTTAAAAGAAAAGGAAATCTTTGAAAATAGGGACATTCATTTTGATTTTGATTCCTATGCATTGACAGATGAGGCAAAGGCTATTCTAAATGAGAAAGCTGAGTTTTTACGGAAGTATCCTCTTGTTACGGTAACAATTGAGGGGCATTGTGACGAAAGGGGAACTAATGAATACAATCTCGCTTTAGGGGAACGCCGGGCTCATAGTGCTTGGCAATATCTTGTAAATTTAGGAATAGATCCCGATAGAATGACAATGATAAGCTACGGGGAAGAGAAACCCATTGCTTTTGGGCATGATGAAGCCTCGTGGGCAAAGAACAGGCGGGCGCACTTTGTGGTTCATCATTAAGTTCCGATTTTACAAGGGGGATTTATAAATGCGCAAACTTGTACTTATAGCGGTTTTTTTGTCGATGGTAGGATGTGTAACCACGCAGGAACAGGCCTTGTACAATCAAAGACTTGGTATATTGGAACAAAAAGTGGCGGAGTTGGAGGCACAGTTAAAAAAACCTGGAGAAAATAGAGCAAAAAAGCTGGCAGATTTGTACGCTCAGGTTGAGGAACTTCAGATTAAGGTAGGGCGCCTGGAAGGGAAGGTTCAGGAGCACGATCGTAAACTTGCAAATGTTTCAGCTGTACAGGTGAGACCTCTGAACACATCTAATTTGTCCCCCAAAGGTTTGAGTTCTCAAACAACTATGCCGAAACCACCATCCGAAAAGTCCGTGTATGAACAGGCGCTCGAAGCCTTTCATAAAAAAAATTACAGTGAATCTGAGAAGACTTTTAAAGCGTTCGTAAAAAAATATCCGGATTCTCCTCTTGCAGATAATGCTCTATTCTGGCTTGGCGAAATTTATTTTCTTAGGGGGGATTACCTTAAGGCGATAGAGTATTATCAAAAGGTGCTTGATACTTATCCGAAGGGCAATAAGGTTCCTATTGCAATGTTCAAACAGGGAAAAGCGTGGGAGAAGTTAGGCGATTCTACGGCAGCAAAAATTCTTTACGAGAAGGTTATAAACAAATTTCCAAATTCTGCCGAAGCAAGGTTGGCCAGACAGGCGTTAGGGGCTTTGCATTAAAGTGAGGTTCGAATTTGCGCTTTTCCCAATGTTGTTGGATACGCTTTGTTTTAAATCTTTCTGTGTGTACTGTTCTTTGTTTTCTTTTAGTCTCTCAAGCCATAGCCAGTAAAGAGCATAAAAAAAAAGAATCAAAAACCGTCCAGTGGATAAATATTAAAGGAAACTACTCTTTTTCAGATTCAACATTAAAATCCCTTTTTGATACGAAAGAAAAGCGTTTTTTATTTTTTCTAGAAAAAGCCCCTTTTGATAAACATGTATTTTCCGAAGATTTAGAACGGCTGAAAAAATTTTATCAGTCAGAAGGCTTTTATGACATGAAAATAAAGAGGGTACAAATAAAGCAATTGCCGGCTAAACAGTTGTACCTGACAGTGGAAATTGAAGAGGGACAGCCTGTTATTATTGAATCAATACAGATAACTGTTAATGGCGAAAGAGAAACAGCTTGGCTTCCAGAACTATATGAACTAATTCCTTTGCAAAAGGGTCATAGATTTAGAATTGATGATTATAAACAGACGAAAAAAATAATTCTCAGGTATTTTGCGGAATGGGGTTATCCCAAAGCCAAGATTGATTCCAAGGTAAAAATCAATAAGAAAAAGCATAAAGCCTGGGTTTTTTTGGATGTTCGCACGGGTCCATTGTGTTTTTTTGGGGACATAGAAATTAAAGGTCTTAAAAAGGTTGATAAACGAGAAGTTTTAAGGAATCTTCTTTTTAAAAAGGGAGATAGATTTCAAGCATCCAAGATAAAAGAGAGTCAAAAGAAACTATTTAATTCCCAGCTTTTTACTTTTGTAGATATCATAGTTTTAGGATTGGATAGTGATGGCAATGTGCTACCTGTTACCGTACAAGTTGAAGAAGCGAAACCTTATACAATAAAGTCGGGCTTCGGTTTTGCCACGGAAGAGAAGCTTAGAGGGCGTCTTGAATTTGAAGCAAGGCGCTTCCTGGGTGATGGAAGGCGATTAAGATTGTACGCAAAGGGAAGTTTTATAGAACAGGTTATGGAGAGCGAATTCATCCAGCCACATTTTATGGATACCAGAAACTGGATTAATTGGAAAGTAGGATTGCAACATGAAGATGCTGAAAGCTATGAAACTAAGACTTTTTATAGTGCTCCCAGGATATATTTATATTCGGATCCTGTAACGTGGTTCTATGTTGGACATAATTTAGAATTTAATAAGCTAGACAGTGTTGAAGTTATTGACTACTCAGATTTGACAGACAGACAAAAGGATAATTATTTTATTTCATCTCTTGTTTTTGGTTACCAGAGGGACAGGGTAGACAATATGCTTGACCCCCACCATGGTTATCGGCTCTATCTAAGATCCGAATGGGCTTCTGAATGGACAGGTTCTCAAACTAGCTATATAAAATCCATGGCCGAAGTTAGGTCTTATTTTCCTCTTTTATCAAAGTTGACTTTGGGTGTACGAGGCAAATGGGGGACAATTGTAAATCTTGAAAATGACGAGCAAGTTCCGATTTTCAAAAGGTTTTTTGCCGGGGGAAGTAACAGCGTAAGAGGTTTCCCTTATCAAAAGCTTGGGCCTCTTGATGAAGAAGGTAATCCCCTGGGAGGAGAATCTCTCCTGGAAGGTAATGTGGAACTGCGCTTTCCTGTGCGTATATTTAATCATGCTTTTGAAGGGGTTGTCTTTTTTGATTTCGGGCAGGTCTACGAAAAACAGATCAGTCTGTCCTTGGATAAGATCAG
>JALXAE010000095.1 GCA_026992355.1 Syntrophobacterales bacterium
TGAGTGGTTTTTAAAGGTTACAGGTAGATATTTATCTGTAAGGCCCTGGACTTTTGAAGTTGATCCCTTTAGAAGGCATAGCGTTATTACGGCTGTAGGCATTTCATTTTCCGTAAATAAGCTCAGTGAAGTGCTGGAAGCACTAAGAGAATTTTTGTCTGAACAGGAAAAGACAGAAGACCTTGTAAGATTTAAAAGCGCTTTCGACAGAAGACCAATTGCCTGATTTCTGCGGTCAAAACCCGGAAAGCATTGCCTACCTACATGATGATTAGAACCATTTCATGCGAGTAAAACAGCAATAATTCCTGTGAGGAAAATTCCGTCGAAGGTTCCGGCTCCTCCGATCGATACAACCGGCGCTTTTATCTCTCCCAATTTCCTTAAGTTCAATATATCCGCTCCAATTAGAGTACCCATAGTGCCACTTATGTAAGCAGTTGGTGGAGACCATTCTGGTGCAATTAGAATTGCTGTCAGGGCGGCGACCAAGGGAGGAATAAGCATAGGTGTTGCAATACCTACTCCCGGGATTGGGCGCGCAAGCTTGTGAACAACTATAGTAACAATGGCAGTTGCTATGAGTGTTTTCAAAGGAATGGGTGATTGCAGTAAAAGATACAAAGACAATATGGTTGGAATAACTGCTCCCCCTACATTTACGGCTACAATCATTTCTCTCTCATAGACAATGCGAGGTGGTCTGTATCTCATCCCGAAAAATGATATAATATCAACGGTAGACGGAGAAAGATCGGTAACTTTTATTCTTTTGATAGGAATGTTTATAATACTTCCCAGCATCGAAGATAGTAGGATTAAAAATAGAAGATCGGGAGAAATTCCCAATTTGGCTAAAGCAATCGTAATAATCCCCCATTTTATGAAAATAAAAAGAATAAAAAGCAGAAATAAAAAAAGAATAAAAAACATAAATAGAAAGGGCGGAAAAAATAACATTGCTTGCTCCTGTTGAAGTTTTTGTCCAACGTGTGGGAGCCTATGAGGCCACCACACGTTGTTATAAGTACATTAAATGAAAAGCTTTGCTGTTATTACATAATGGTCTTTAATGAATCGTCCACTTCGGAAGAAAACTGCTCGAAATTTTTACGAAATAGCTGTCGAAGCTTCATAACCTGCTGTTCATAAGCGGATTGATCCCTCCATGTCCTGTGGGGTGTAAGAAGCTCCGGAGGGACTCCAGGACAATATTCGGGGATAAAAAGACCAAAATAGGGTTCCTTCCTAAAGGATGCCTTGTCAAGTTCCCCATTTAGAGCTGCTTTTATCATGTTTCGAGTATATTTGATGGGAATTCTTTCACCTTCGCCGTAGGGGCCTCGAATCCATCCAGTATTCACCAACCAGCAATTGGGTTTATGCTTTTCGATTCTTGTTTTCAGCTGGTTAGCGTATCGTACTGGAGACAAGATCATGAAAGGGGCACCAAAGCAGGTACTAAAGGTGGCAACTGGTTCTTCAATTCCTGCCTCTGTGCCTGCAACTTTAGCAGTATAACCCGATAAGAAATGATAAACAGCCTGTTCAACAGTTAACTTGGCTATTGGAGGCAATACTCCAAAAGCGTCGCATGTTAACATGACGATATCAGAGGGATGCGTTGTTGTGCCGTTAAGAAGAGCGTTGTCGATGTAATATATTGGATAGGCCGCTCGCGTATTTTCGGTTATTGAGGAGTCGTTTAAATCAAGCTTTCTTGATTCAGAATCGTAGATTACGTTTTCAAGTATGGTTCCAAACATACGGGTGCACTTGTATATTTGAGGCTCGGCTTCTTCTGATAGGTTAATCACCTTTGCATAACATCCACCCTCAAAATTAAAAATACCTACATCACTCCAGCCGTGTTCATCATCACCTATGAGATTTCGATCCGGATCGGCCGATAGGCTGGTTTTACCGGTGCCGGAAAGCCCGAAGAAAACTGCCGATCGGCCTTCACTTCCCACGTTTGCGGAACAATGCATGGGGAACACATTTCTTTGAGGCATCATATAATTCATCACAGTGAAAATTGATTTTTTTATCTCACCTCCGTAACCGGTGCCTCCAATTATCACGATTTTCTTGGCTAGATTAATTAAGATAAACGCTTCAGAAAGAGTATGATCGATTTCAGGGTCTGCTTGGAAGTTTGGAGCTGCAATTACTAAAAAGTCCGGTACAAATTGCTCCAACTCCTGTTTGTTATTTATTCTTATGAACATGTTGTAAGCAAATAAGCTCTGCCATGCATGCTCCGTAACTACCCGTATGCGTAACCTGTAGCTGGGATCTGCTCCTACGTAACAATCCTGAACAAATACGCCCCTACCTTCAAAGTAAGCTAACAGCCTGTGATAAAGATGGTCAAATGCCTCGGAATCAAATGGTTTGTTTACAGGTCCCCACCATATCTGTTTTTCTGAAGAAGGTTCTTGAACTATGAAGCGATCCCTTGGAGTCCTTCCCGTGTATTTACCGGTACGGACAACAAGGGGTCCCATATCTGCAATAACGCCTTCGGAGTGCATAATAGCTAGCTCATAAAGTTTAGGGGGGCATAAGTTGTAATATGCTGAAGCTAAGTTACGGAAACCATGTGCTGCCAGAAGTTTCTTTGTATTGTCCTCTGTTCCCATCTCTATTCCTTTCCTCCAAAGCTTATTTAGACAGAGAAGATATTGCGTCAAAAAGGTTGCGAAATATTAAACGATTCGACCTAGAATAATATGCATTACTCTTTCTTACAACAAAAATCCCTTTACATCCCGCCTTTCTTGCTGCTTCCATGTCCGTTAATTTATCTCCGATAAAGAATGAGCGATTTAAGGAAATATTGAACATTTCGGCTGCTGCCATAAGCATTCCAGGTCTGGGCTTTCTACATGAACAGCCATCTTCTGGATGATGTGGGCAATAAAATGCAGCTGTTATAGGACAACCGTTAGCTTTTAAAAAATTCACAAGATAGAAATGTATTTCCCAGAAATCCCTTGGTTTAATTATTCCACGTCCCAATCCTGATTGGTTGCTTGTTATGATTAGACTGTATCCTTCTAATGTTGCTAGCTTTAACGCCGGAACAACGTCATCAAAGATTTTAAACTCGCTAACGTTCTTGATATATTCAGGACTGTCTTGGTTTATTACTCCGTCTCGATCCAGAAAAATAGCTACAGACTTGCTTTGTATAGGTTGAGTGGGATTGTACCAAATTAACATTTTTCCGGTCTTAAGTTTTTGTGGTTGAAAAGCAATATCTGTTATTTTACTTTTTAACGGCAATTCTTATTACCACATTAATGTAATATATACCATGTTTTTCCAGTGTTTAGGAGGCTTCAGATGTCTGTAGAAATTATTCAGGTTCCCGTGGGGGAAATGGAAGTATTTTGCTACATTGTCTTTGATACAGAAACCAAGGAAGGGGTTATAATTGACCCTGCTGGAGACGCTAACAAGTTAGTAAAAATTTTGAGAGATAACGACATAAGGTTGAAATACATTATCAATACTCACGCCCACGCTGACCACACTGTGGAGAATGAAACTATCAAAAAGGCAACAGGTGCTAAAACGGTAATGCATCGTCTTGACGATGAATTTTCTAGGGAACCCGCAAGTATCGAATGGAATAAAAAACTGGGTTTTGAACCGCCGCCTCCGGCGGATGTTCTTATAGAAGACGGACAAGAATTGCCTCTGGGTAACTACTCTATTTGCTTCATTCATACCCCAGGGCACACCCCGGGTGCATGTTGTATACTTATAGATGGTAATCTCTTTACCGGAGACACTCTGTTTGTTGGAGCTGTGGGGAGAACGGATTTACCAGGAGCTTCCTTTGAAACTCTTTTACAATCTTTGAAGAACAAAATTATCACTTTACCCCCTGAAACCATTGTGTGGCCTGGACATGATTACGGAGATGCTCCAAAATCAACTATAGGTAAAGAAATGGAAACAAACCCTTACATAACGGATTTTATTTTGGAAGATGAATAGGGATTTTTCTACCGCTTATCTGAAATCGCCCTTTGGTATTTTGGAAGTTCGATTTGATAGCAAGTATGTATATTCAATCAGATGGCGCGATCAAGTAAAGATTAATGCTATTGAAACGGAAATAAAGCATGAACACTTAGAAATGTATAACTTTATATCCAAAGAGTTCGAATTGTATTGGCAAGGAAGGATTTTTGAATTTAGTATTCCTTTTAGGTTTATGAAAGGTACGAGTTTTCAGAAAAAGGTATGGAATGCTTTAAGAAACATACCGTATGGTTCTACCGTAACTTATAAAGAACTAAGTAGCATAATTGGATTGTCAAACGCTGCAAGAGCCGTAGGCAATGCCTGCGGGAAGAACGAGATTGCTGTTGTAATTCCGTGTCACAGAGTAGTCAGAAGCGATGGAAACGTGGGAAATTACTCCGCACCTGGGGGTTCATCTCTCAAACAAAAACTACTAGAATTTGAGAAGCACTGGTTTTACAATCGAAGAGATTAATGGTTAACTATTGTAATGGTGAATTTTTTCTATCCTCCCCAAGGTAAATGTCCGTACATATCCTGCAGTTTGTCTCGATATTCCTTAAAAAATTCCTCGTGTGTCTTCTCCCATTTAGATAGCATTCCAAAGGCTTCCCGAACCTTTCCGCTACTGCTGTCTGCCATTTTTGCATAAAATTCGCTTAGATCCTTTTCTATTAGCCATGCGGTATTAAAGACAGTTATGTCGGGAACCATCGATTGAAAAATGGTGTTATCCAATTGTTCCTTCGTTGCCCTGTCAACGAAGTAATTTGGGCGTTCACCAATAAAATCTTTCAACTCATCCACCGAAAAATCTTCACCCCTACGCAATCTGTCCAAAATTGCATTGATAAACTCGATATGTTTTTCTTCTTCTGCTATAAGTTTTTTAAAAGCATCTACAGCGGCTCCAATATTTAATCGAGAAAGAGACATTTCGAAAAAATTTTTTCCGGTATGTTCCTGGTTAAGAGCAAACTCATAAACCTTAATCAATTTCTCTCTGTTTTGCATAATTCTCCTCCCTGCTGGCTAGAAAGATCGCCCCTTTTACAGGGCTTTGACACTTTCCTTCTTTACACAGATATACCGTGGTTTTTTCGTCTATAAGATTCATTGAATCTACATAGGGAATCCACTTTGCTAGCAAATCTTTTTCTTTTTCATCTGAAGAAATGGTAATTATTGTTTGTCTGGGGTTGAACTCTCTTGACAATGTTTTTCGAATTTCCGAAGCAAGTCTGTCCGAACCCTCTACGATGAAAAACTCTTTCCCCGGTATAAACATTCTATCAAACGAAGAAATAAAGGAGGTCATAGCTAAAGGAAACTCTGATGCTTCGAAAAGTAGCCTTTTTTCCAGATTTCTCAATTTATCCTTCAATGTCTGGTTACCACTCAGGATATACCATCTTGTTAGGATATCGTATAAGATGCTCGTTGCTGCAGGTAAGGCGCTATCGTGGAGAGATTGATAGTTTATAGGAAGATCAGTGACGGATGTTGGTCTATTGTTAAAAACCTTTTCTTGTTCGTTCCAGAAATTGGCAATTAAGGCCTTAATAAGCCTGCCAGTAGCATCGATTAGCCGGGTTGCCCCTGTGATTTGATAAAGTTCCATGAAACCAAGAATTACATAAACATAGTCTTCAAGAAAAGCAGCATATTTTGTAGAATCCTTCCTGTAGATTCGCTTAAGATTTCCTGATGCGTCCATCATGGATTTTTCGATAAACACAGATGCCTTTTCCGCGGCCTCTATGAAACTGTCGATATTTAAAACGACTCCAGCTCTTGCAAGTGCAGCTACTTCCAGCCCGTTCCAGCCACTAATTATTTTATCATCCTGAAATGGCCTTGTTCTCTTGGTGCGAGCGTTAAATAGTTTTGTTTTAAGATCCTTAATTAACGGCTTATTGTAGGCTAGTTGTCTGAGTTCATTATCAAAACGTTTATTTTCAAATAGTTCTGCCCTTTTTATTGCTTGGGTTAGAATATTTTTCCCTTCGAAATTTCCCCTATCGGTAACTCCAAAAATGATACACCCTTTTTCTCCATCTTCCTTTCCAAGAACTTTAATTATTTCATCTTTAGTCCACAAATAAAAAAGTCCCTCTTGTCCTTCACTATCGGCATCCTCTGCAGAATAAAAGGCTCCACTTTTCGGGCATCTCATGTCGCGTAATACATAACTACAGCAGTCTGAAATCGCTTCAGCAAACTCTGGGTCACCCGTCAATTGGAAGGCTTCTGTAAGAACCAGTGATATAAGGGCCTGATCGTAAAGCATTTTCTCGAAATGTGGAATCAACCATGTTCTATCCACAGAATACCTGTGAAAGCCACCACCTATTTGATCGTGAATTCCACCATAGATGATTGCTTTGAGTGTTCGAGTAGCCATCTGTAATGCTTCGTGTTCATTTGTGTTATGGAACACTCTCATGAGAAAATGTAGATAATGAGTATTAGGAAATTTGGGCGGTGGGCCGAAGCCTCCCCACTGACGGTCGAAAATGCGTCCAAGCTGAGTATAGGCTTCCTGCCACAGTGTTTGGGGCTCAGGTGAAGCATCCGCATCTTTTACGGCTCGTTCATTTAAAATTTGTACAATCGTTTGTGCTTTAAGACGAACTTCCTCACCTTTTGTCTGCCAGAGCTCTATAATCGTTTTCAGAACATCAACAAAACCTGGTAGAGGTCCCTTTCGGTGTTTGGGGAAATAGGTTCCAGCAAAGAATGGATGTGCCTCGGAGGTTAAAAAAACAGAAAGTGGCCATCCCCCACTTCCGGTGGTGGCCTGACAAAAAGCCATGTACGCTTCATCAATGTCCGGTCGTTCTTCTCTATCAACCTTGATAGACACGAAATGTTCGTTTAGCAGATCAGCAACTTCTTTATCTTCAAAACATTCATGAGCCATCACATGACACCAATGGCAGGTTGAGTAGCCAATGGAAAGAAATATAGGCTTGTTTTCTTGTCTGGCCTTTTCAAAGGCTTCATCTCCCCAGGGATACCAATCCACAGGATTGTCAGCATGTTGTAACAAGTAAGGACTTGTTTCATTTTTCAGATGATTAGCCATAGAGAATCCTTGAACGGAAAGACATCATATTTCCATGAAAGCCATAACTAAAATTAAGCTTTGCCCTGGAGTTCGCACTTTGTGAAATCAATCGGCTTGTCACACTTGGGGCACTTTTTAGGTTTGTCAAATTCATCAGAAAAAATCTCCACTTCAGTTCCACATTCGGGACACTTACACAAAAAAGCTTTTAAGTGTTTAAACTGTTCAAATCCAGGACATTCTTTCGGTGTGTTAGCCATGATCTTCCTCCTTTATTTTTGCTTTTACAAAAAACTGGAAGATTAAGCTCCATCGAGGCCACCACGGCCTTTTTCCATTAACCAACCCTGGGGATCGGAAAAGTAGAATTGCAGGTCTTTGAGAGCCCGAAAGTGTTCTTTATCTTCTTCGAGCAACAAATCCAGTATTTTCTTTTCCTCGTTAGATTCTGTCATGGGCAGATATTTTTCTATCAGTTGTATTGCTTGCTGTTCCAAACTAATTCCTACCTCTAATGCCTCGATGTGCTTCGAACAAGCATTGCCACTTTTAATTTGCTTCTCGGCGAGCTGGATAACCATATCGGCAGGAGACATTTCTTCTGGATGATAAACACATGTTGGGTCTAGCTTTTTATCTTCTTCCAGCTTTTTTTGAGCTAACTGAAGACCTCGTACCGATTCAGCCTCTTCCCTTTGCAAGAGATCAAAAATTTCTTTCCCCACAGGATCATCGCAATCAGCGGAAGCTTTGCGATATAATTTTTTCTTTTTGCTTTTTAGCTCCACGATATCGCAAAGAAATGTTTGCAACCATTTCCTATCTTCATCCATTTGCTGCTCCTGAGTTTGTCTTATTTGATGCATTCTTGAACTGCTTCTAATACTTTTTCGTAATCTGGCTCGTGAGAAACTTCTTCTACCAATTGAACATGGCGAATTATATTTTCAGTGTCCACCACGAATACGGCCCTTGCTAACAGTCGTAGATCAGTTATGAGCACACCATAGGCTTTTCCGAAAGAAGCCCACCTGTGATCGGACAAAGTGGTTAGTCTTTTGACTCCAGCACTCCCGCACCATCTTTTCTGAGCAAAGGGCAAATCCATACTCACGATAACTATTTCAACATTTTCTCCCAATTTGGTGGCTTCCTGGTTGAATTTCTTGCCTTCGATGTCACAAACTGGCGTATCTAGAGATGGAACAGATGCATACACTATGACTTTTCCGGAATAGTTATCCGAAGACACAACAGACAAATCCTGAGCTACTGCTTCAAATCTTGGCGCTTTTTGACCAACCTCTGGTAAAACTCCTTCCAGGGTAAAAGGTTTACCGTGAAGCGTAACTGTATTTGCGTTCATTTCTAACTCCTCAAGTTCTGGTTTGACATATTAACTTTTAAATAAAGGTAAACACTAGCAGAATGATGAGCAATGATAATTTATAGAAACGCAAGCCCTGTTTAAGAAAACAACAAATGGTATGACAATAGTTCTTTACTCTTGGTTCCTTCCGGTAAGTTATTTCATTTTTAAATCTGCTCAGTGAAATATCGAAGAGCGTCCAAAGAACAGTCTGAATGAATACATTGCACTTGCCACTGATGACCACTTTTCCTTCCATGATTTTCCCATCTCATAGAACCTCGGCTCAGATTAGCAAAACGGGATTTTGAAGAAATGAAGATCTAATGGTGTATAAAAATTATCCACCAAACCTAACAGATTTGGAGTGGAAAGCTTCATACTGTTCTGCGTGGGTTTAAGCTTTACAAAAATTTTTTCGTAATCAAACCAGGTTCAGCTCTTTACTACGCAGGTTGTAGCCGTCGGACATAAAGAAAGAATGGTACAATAATTGCCTGGATTTATAAAATGAAGGAACGATTAAAAAATGGAGGGAACCATGAGCAATGAAATGAAACATGAACATAATAGTAGTGAACATCATTGTTGTGCTCACTCGGCTTCAGAGCACAAGATGGCGGAAGAGTTTGTTGATCCTGTATGTGGTATGAAAACCACAAATCCTTCAGATTTTTTGGCCTATGAACACGAAGGAAGAAGATTTTATTTCTGTTCGAAGGTCTGTCTTGAGAAATTCAAAGAGGAACCTCAAAAGTATATGCAATTGTCGTCTGGTGAAGCAGAAAAGGTTCATGTCCATACTTCTGCATCTCCTGACGCTATTTACACCTGTCCTATGCATCCTGAAATCAGACAAGTGGGACCAGGTTCATGTCCTCTTTGCGGTATGGCTCTTGAACCGCTTCTTCCGGCGGAGGAGGAGTCAGACGAGGAATATGCCTATATGAAAAAGAGGTTCTGGTTCAGTGTCTTTCTGACAATTCCACTGGTAATTATCGCAATGAAAAAGGTTTTTTTTCTGGAGGGCCTTTTGGGACGATTTGCTTCTCTGAAAACGTACGGTTTCATAGAAGCAGCCCTTGCAACACCTGTTGTTCTGTGGGCTGGGTGGCCTTTTTTTGTAAGGTGCTATCAATCGATTGTTAACAAAAGCCTGAATATGTTTACTCTAATTGGAATTGGCGTTGGGATTTCTTACGTTTACAGCTTAATAGCCGTTTTGTTTCCTCAGATTTTTCCGGCATCTCTGAAAACACCGGAAGGAACGGTTGGAGTATATTTCGAAGCCTCTGCGGTTATTGTTACCCTCATTTTGCTCGGGCAAGTACTGGAACTGAAAGCGCGCAGTCAGACAGGAGCTGCCATAAAGGCACTCTTAGGATTGGCGCCCAAAACGGCAAGAATAGTACAGCCCGATGGAAGTGAAGAAGATATACCATTGGAACACGTTAAAAAAGGTGACAGATTGAGGGTAAGACCAGGCGAAAAGATACCCGTTGATGGTGTTGTCCTCGAGGGAAATACAACGGTAGATGAATCAATGATAACGGGGGAACCTTTCCCTGTTCCTAAAAGACCCGGAGACAAAGTTATCGGTGCCACAGTGAACGGGAATGGTACCATCGTGATGGAAGCCCAGAAGGTCGGGGCGGAAACATTGCTGGCTCAAATTGTTAATATGGTAGCGGAAGCTCAACGAAGCAGGGCCCCTATACAGAATTTGGCCGACAAGGTTGCAGCCTACTTTGTTCCTTCAGTATTGTTTATTTCTTTCATTGCTTTTGTTGTTTGGTTAGCCCTTGGCCCAGAACCACGCCTTGCTCACGCTATAATTGCCGCTGTATCTGTTCTCATTATTGCATGCCCGTGTGCTCTAGGGCTTGCAACTCCGATGTCTATAATGGTTGCAACCGGAAAGGGTGCAACCCTTGGTGTGCTCTTTAAAAATGCTGAAGCAATAGAAAGAATGAAGAACGTTGACACGTTAGTTGTAGATAAAACCGGGACGCTTACGGAAGGGAAACCCAGGGTAGTTGGAATAAAGTCTTTTGGCAAATTGAAGGAATCGGAAATTATTGCTTTTGCAGCCAGTGTAGAACAGGGGAGTGAACATCCGCTTGGAACCGCCATTGTAAATCATGCATTTGAGCTTTCAGTTCCTGTCAGCAGTTCGGAGAATTTTGAATCCATTCCAGGTAAGGGAGCCAGGGCTTTGGTGAATGGGCACACGATTCTAATCGGGAACGAATTGCTAATGAGAGAGTCTTCCATAACTACTGAAGTTGCAGATAAATGGGCTGAGAACTACAGGATAGAAGGTGCGACAGTCATGTATTTGGCCGTTGATGGGAAGCTCGAAGGTATTATAGCTGTGGCCGATCCAATAAAAGAATCCACACATATTGCCATCGAAGACCTTCACAATGAGGGGTTAAAAATTGTTATGCTTACGGGTGATAACCGTAAAACGGCGGAAGCGGTTGCCAGAAAGCTTCATATTGATGATGTTATTGCTGAAGTTCTTCCTGCAGAAAAAGCAAAAGTAGTAAAGCAACTTCAAGCCCGGGGTCACATCGTAGCGATGGCTGGTGACGGTATCAATGATGCCCCTGCTCTTGCTCAGGCCGATGTAGGAATTGCTATGGGGACGGGTACTGATGTGGCTATGGAAAGCGCTGATGTAACCCTCGTTAAAGGAGATTTAACAGGAATTGAGAGAGCTATTAAGCTTAGCAAGGCAACCATGAAAAATATAAAGCAAAATCTCTTTTTTGCCTTTGTGTATAATTCCTTGGGGGTGCCAGTTGCTGCAGGAGTTTTGTATCCGATATTTGGGATACTTCTAAGCCCTATAATAGCTGCTGCAGCAATGAGCTTAAGTTCAGTCTCTGTTATTGCCAATTCTCTTAGGTTGAGAAATTTAAAGATATGAGCAAGCGGAAAACTGTGGGAGAGTACATTATGCAGGAAAAAAGGCTAAGGGAGATCCATAGGACTCTTGCTATATGGCTCGTGATACTGATTATATTGCAAGTTGTTTCTGGACTTACAATAACTGTTGGAAGTTTTTTTGACTTCCATGAGCACGCTGTGCAGGGGCATGGTGAGTCCATTGAGACTAGTAACCATGATAATCATGACGGTAATGTGAAACAGGTGAAAGTTAGCGATATAATAAGCACAATACATCACGGAGGAGGGTTTATTGGGAAATTATACAGGGTTTTTCTTTCTCTCGGTATGCTAGGGATAATTACAACGGGGATTATGATCTTTGCCAAAATAAGAGCCAGGACAAAGAAAACTTGAAAGATTTCCAACGTGTCTGCTTTGTTTTTACCGACAAACTGGATTGGCTATGACTACAGAAACAAGGTCCTTTATTGTGAATTCTGTCCTGTTGATTTGGAAACCTGCCGACTTTAATTCTTTTGCGAGACCCCGTGCTACAAAATTCCATGCCTCGTCTTCCTCCAGCATCATAAGAGCGCGAAAGACAACCCTTTTCAGCTTACCCTTTGGAACATGATAATCTACTGCTATTAACAGGCCATCGGGTTTCAGAACTCGTCGAACCTCCCTTAGGGTTTGTTGCCTGACAACGGGTGATAGTTCGTGAAGAACAAAGGTTAAGAACACCCTGTCAAAGCTACCTGAACGAAAAGGCATCTTGGATGAGTTTCCTAGGATAAAATGTATACGAGGATTCTTGCTTTTACTCTTTGCGACTGTAAGCATTCGGTGGGATAGATCCAGACCGATAGAAATTCCCTTTTCCAAATAGGCGGATGCTGAAATTGTAAGTGTTCCCGTACCACATCCCACATCTAAAATTTTGTGGTTGCTTCTGATGCGGGCCAGCTGTGATATTTTCTTCCTGAATTTGGACTCTCCTCCGGAGGGCATAAAGAGTAGCTTCATCATAATGTCATAAAAAGGTGCAACAATATCAAACTTTGATTTTTCAATTACCATAGAAACTCGACTTTGTTACTCTTATGTTGGGAAATGTAATTTGAAATACATTCTATTTTTGAAAATTTATTATTTTCTCAAAACCTTAGATTATGCAGAAAAAAATTTTACCAGAAACGTTAAATGTAAAACCTAAAAACTGGCATTCAGTACTTCCACCTGCGTTGATTGTGTCCGTAATCGTGCTTACTTCATCCCTTATTGTTCTGTCTATAAAAAACGTTCATAGAGAAAGAAATTTTATGGAAAGGGCTCTACTTTCTGAAGCTTTATCAATTGCTCATGCCATAGAAGCTACCTGCCAATGTGGTCTCCTTAAAGAAACGTCCAATCCAGCACATATAGAGGCTATGCTAATTGAATTGAGTAAACAACCGGGAGTTCTTTACATATCCATCGTAAAACCTGACGGGACGATTGTTGCTGATGGCAATCCAGAAAGAATTGGCTCAAAACTGGCTTTTTCTGTCCCTACTCCCAGATCTCAGTGGCATGGCTTGAAAACAAGAATGGGAATCAAGGCTTACGAAATAGTCCTTCGTTATTTACCATCTCCACCTCACATCCAACAAATAAATGACCAATCATTCTTCCTTTTGGTTGGTATGGACCCAAGGCCTTATCAAGAGGCCCTGGAGCAGGACTTTAAACTTACCGGCATTATACTATTTATTACTTTGGCGGTTGCTGTTGCAGGCGTTGCAACGGTTCTCTGGTCATCTTTATATCGCCGTACGGCTAGGTCGCTCAAAAACATGGAAACCTTAACAACTCTTATCGTTTCTCAGATGCCAATTGGTTTAATAATAACCGACATTGAAGGAAACATAGTATCTTTAAACCATGCAGCCGAAAGTTTGCTTCGAATACAGGAAGGAGAAAACATAACAAAGAATCAAAACCTCGAAGCGCTTTTTAATGAATTGAAAAGAACAGGCATTCTTGCAGAGAAAGAATTGAATCTCAGTTTTCCTGACAGGAAAAAAAGCATGGTGGTTAGTGCTTTTAAGATCAGTGGGGGTGACGAGAATATTGCTTATCTGATGTTGTTTACTGATGTGAGTAAGGTGAAGGATCTTGAAAATAAGCTTAACCGAAATAAGAGGCTTGCAGCTCTTGGACAGCTTGCAGCAGGTCTTGCCCACGAGGTTAGAAATCCATTAAGTTCTATAAAAGGTTTCGCGAAAATTATTGCTAGTAAGGCAGGGGACGATCCCAAAACTCAACAAATTTCCGAAGCCTTCAATCGCGAAGTTGAAAGGCTCAACAGGGTAATAACAGAGCTTCTTGAATTTTCGAAACCCACCGTTATCAGCAAGAAAAACGTCCTTTGTTCTCAACTACTACAGGAAGCTCTCAGGATGGTAGAAAATGAATTTGCCAAGAAAAACATAAAGGTTACTGTAATTGTCCATCCCCCAGATCTTGAGGTCTATGTTGACTATAACAAAATGATACAGGTTCTGCTGAACATCTTCTTAAATGCAGCGGATGCTATTGAGCGGGATGGGTTTATTGATATTGTTGTTGAAAAAGAAGGAGACGGAACGATTATTAGAATTTCTGACACTGGATGTGGAATTAAGCCCGAGCATATAGACAGGTTATTTGACCCATATTTTACGACAAAACCACATGGCGTTGGATTAGGTCTTGCAAATGTCCATAAGATTGTTGAAGCTCATGGCGGGAAAATAGAGGCTCTTAGTCAACATGGTAAAGGAGCAACATTTATCATAAAAATTCCATACGAAAAATCTAATGGATAGAACTGTGACCAAGAAAACAGTACCAGTTATTTTAGTGGCTGACGATGACAAGTCCCACAGGCTGATGCTGACCACCCTTCTAGAGGAATGGGGGTACAGCACTTTAGAAGCAAGTAACGGAAAGGAAGCTGTAGAAATTGCAAGGAAATATCCGGTTGATCTGGTTCTTATGGACATGAGAATGCCGGAACTCGGTGGCATTGAGGCAACGAAGCAGATTGTTGAACTGAATCCTGCACTCCCTGTTGTAGTGGTGACCGCGTATTCGTCCATTCCTACTGCAGTTGAGGCGATAAAGTCTGGAGCTTTTGACTATGTAACCAAGCCATTAGATTTCGATGCTCTTAAAATAATTCTTGAACGCGCCCTTCGTCATGCAAAATTGCAGATAGAAAATGAGGAATTAAAAAAACAACTAAGTCGTCTAAACATTCAGGACATGGTTGGAAAGAGCCCAGCCATGCAGAAGCTTCAGGAAACAATAGCTCTGGTTGCTCCCACGGAAGCCACCATTCTCATAACTGGAGAGAGTGGAACGGGAAAAAGCCTGGTAGCTCGGGCAATACATGCAAATAGCAACCGTCGAGACGGAAATCTTGTTGAAGTAAATTGTGCTGCAATCCCTGAAAACCTAATAGAGTCTGAACTGTTTGGTCATGAGAAGGGGGCATTTACTGGCGCGAATAAAATGAGGCATGGGAGATTTTATCAGGCGAATGGGGGCACAATTTTTCTCGATGAAATCGGTGAACTGAATTTACTAATGCAAACGAAGCTTCTTAAAGTGTTGCAGGACAAAGAAATTCAAAGGGTTGGGAGCGATATGCCTATTCCGGTTGATGTAAGAGTGATTGCTGCAACAAACAGAGATCTGGAGAAGATGGTTTCCGAGGGAACATTCAGGGAAGATCTTTATTACAGAATAAATGTCGTAAGGATTCATGTGCCTTCTCTCAGAGAAAGGCGAGAAGATATACCGGCTCTGGCGATGTACTTTCTTAATAAATATGCGGAGAAGAATAGAAGGGAGATTGAAGGGTTTACCCCTGGAGCTATGAATTTGCTCACAAACCATTCCTGGCCTGGGAATGTTAGAGAACTTGAAAATACCATTGAAAGAGCGGTAATTCTTTGCAGAGGCAAATTTATAACCGAAGACGATCTGGGAATGCATGTTACTGTGCCTAATAATAAAGTAGTGGTATCTAACGCATACCTTAAGAATGCTACAACACTGGAAGAAATGGAAAAAGCGATGATATTGAAAACTCTTGAAGAGACGGGGGGAAATAAGAGCGAGGCTGCTCGCAGGTTAGGAATTACCAGAAGAACGCTCAAACTTAAGCTAAAGAAGTATTCAGAAGAACAAAAGGACCGAACAGCTTAATGTTCGGTCCTAATTGGGACTTACGAGCCGAGCTTAATTCCTAAGGAATGTAGCGGAACCAGCCGTTTCTTCTGTTTATGAGCAGTCGTTTTACAATGTTTCCACCTTGATCCTGAATGGTTGCTTCAAAGACGTCTCCTTTATCAATTAGGTCTCCAATCTTCAGATTTGTGTTGTTGCCAATGGCATACCGTTCAATGAGAGTTCTGGCCTGTTCCCTGGTAAGCAGCTGATTCGGCTGCATGTTAATGCCGGGGGGCATCCCGTATTGTTGCATCATTTGCTGGTGATTCTGTCCGTGCATAGGACCCATCATATGATGTTGTCCCATTCCGCCACCCATCCAGGGGCAATGCCAACCTCCCTGACCGTATCCACCATACCCGCCATGACCATAACCCTGCTGTGCTATCACTACCCCACCGGCTAACAGCCCGGCTAATAAGATACCCATCGTAATTCCTAAAATTCTTTTCATGACGTCTCCTTTTTTGTTTTCAATGTTTATTTGTTCATTCATTCTTTTACCACCTGTAATGTCTGTTGTAGTGATGTCCATAGCCGTATCCATTATGATAGTTCATGCACCAACCGTATGGACCTGGACCACCTCGGTAGCCGTAATAACCTCTCATCCACGGACATGGATACCAACCTTGGTATGTGTCGTTTGGATAAGGTTGAGACCGGTAGTTTCTCCCATTGTCGTTGTAATTTCTGTTGTATCCGTCGTTGGGACCAAATTGATTTTGATGTGCTGTTGCCACAACAGCTCCTACAGCCAACACTATAGCTGCGACGATGGCAATAACTCCTACCAGTTTCTGTGTTTTTGCTTTCATGACTTACCTCCTTTTTAAAACTAACTTTATTATGTTTTTCTTGCTAACTCTTGCCCATACTTTAGAGCAAATTAAATGCCACCTTTGTGGAACCCTAAAAATGGAGGCTTTTAGCAAAACTTAGGAAAGTAGTGGATAAAAATTAGCCAGAAATGAAGCTGTACTAAAGTAAAAATGGATAAAAATTAGCCAGGAGTTCCCGAAGTTCATTCATAGAAATACTTTTGAAAGAAGGCACAAAACATGCTTAATTAAGCCCCAGAGGTGTATAAGCTAACATTCTTTAGATGGTATGGCTATAGTGCAAAGGAGGTTTAGAAATGTCGGAAGAA
This sequence comes from Syntrophobacterales bacterium, assembly GCA_026992355.1. Lineage (GTDB taxonomy): Bacteria > Desulfobacterota > Syntrophobacteria > Syntrophobacterales > Thermodesulforhabdaceae > JALXAE01. The sequence goes on from JALXAE010000095.1 coordinate 16,789, forward strand.
AAAAAGTTTACCAAAACGCATAAACTTGAAAATGAGACTTTTTATGATGAGGTTGCGTCAGAAAGGTCTGATGCTGAAGGGATGAGCCCTGCTACGGCAAAAATTGTTGTTGATAAACACATTAAGAAAAGGCTTATGGAGGAATACGACATTCAGGATTTCAAGGATGCTGGCCGCTATTTTGTTGTGAAAGCGAGGAGTAAAGATGGTAAATGGTTTTACGAACTAATGGTAGATAAACAAAGTGGTCATATAACGGTTAGTGAGCAAAAACCCTTGAAGTAAGTAGCATTAAGTTTAGGTGGGCCCAATGCCCACCTTTTTCACTTAATTGGAATGTTTTCTAAACAAAACAACGGTTATGTTATCTTTTCCGCCCCTGTTATTAGCACTTTCAATCAGCATTTTTGCAGTTTCTTGAAGATCTGACGTGCTTCTGAGGATTTTCTCAATTTCTTCATCCGTGAGCATATCAGTAAGCCCGTCAGTGCAAAGAAGTACAAGTTCTCCATGGTATGGAAGTTCGGTTACGTCAACTTCCACCATATCGTCCACTCCAACAGCTCTTAACAATCCCGATCGCTGTGGATGACTTCTGGCTTCCTCGGCCGAAATAATTCCTTCCTGTAACATATCGAAGACAAAGGTGTGATCGTCGGTTAGAAGCTGAAAAAACAAGTTTGTTAACATGTAAGCTCTACTGTCCCCAACATTAGCAAGCAATAGTTTACCATCTTGCCTTACATGGGCAATCACAACAGTAGTTCCCATGTGGGAAAGAGCTTTGTCTTCCAGTGATTTTCTATAGACAACTTCGTTTGCTTTTTTTACTGCTTCTTCTAGAAGATGAGCGTCAAAATCGGGTGTAGTACCTTGGTTGCGCAGATAATCATGGATAGTTTTGACGGCAAGCCAGCTTGCTACTTCACCGGCGTTGTGGCCGCCTAAGCCGTCGGCAACAATAAAAAGGGCTAATTTTTCATCAATCAGATAGGCATCCTCATTGTTTTGCCTTTTTTTCCCTACGTCAGTAGCAAAGGCAGTTTGAAACATGCTCAATGTTTTTTCTCCCTATTTGCTTCTTTTTCCTTTGGAATAACACTTTTTGCACATCGAAAGCCAACTTCCTCAAAAGCTTCCCATGGTTGCCTTTTTACTCCATGAGAGAGTTCTGGAACCTCAACAGACTCTCCGGCGGCCCAACCTATCACCACATATTCAAAATGGTGGGCTTCGGAATATCTGGTTACCCATTCCCCTATATTTTTATTGAGATTACGTATGCCAAAACGGTTTGGTTCGAAGCTTAAAATGGGAGTGTTTAATGGTAACGAACGTTCACCATAAAAGATAGAAGTAAAAACATCTAATCTTCCCACATTAGCGTTCAAATACGTCTTAAGTAGTGTTTTTAACCGTTCTTTGCCCCTGGATGTTAGGTTTAAAGCGTCCATGAGTTGTTGTTGTGCCACATATAGCCATTCTTGTTCTGTGGGAAGCCTTAGGCCGTAGTGTTTAACATAAGCAGAGGCGCCATAAGCGGTAACTCTAAGAACCGGGCAGGATGTATGCAGGGCATTTTTTACGTAAAACTTACCGTTTTTGTAAACTATGGGTTCATAACCTTTAACTACTTCCCCCAGTAATAACCATATTTTTCCATCACCGAAAACAACATTATTTTTTACTTTTATTTTGCTAATTACAGAATTCAGGAAATTCACATATTGTTGTATGGTAACAGGAGCTTCGTTCAAATAAAAATCTTCGACTTTAACTTCTTTAAAGCCATTTCTTTCAAAGGAGTCAGGGTAGAGTAAATAGCCTCCTTTAACGAACCTCAATAGGTCAAAATCAGGGCTTTCAATTGAGCCATTGTCAGCATTTTTCCTTTCACTCTGCCCATGTTCTCCAGTTTCTTGAGTTATAACCGGAATGCGGTTAGAACTCATTTTAAAATGCATAACCATCATTCCTATTACAAAAAATGAAACGACAACAAATGCGATAAAAAGAACATGTTTTATTGTAAAATTTTTTGTAGGCCTTGGTTCGTCATCACTTTTAAGGTCATCTTTTTTCTCTTCTTTTTCGATGACTTTCGCAAGGAGCATTCTTAATTCTTCAACAGTTGCAATCCTATGTTCCTTGTCTTCTGCAGTTGTCCGCTTGATTATCTCATTTAGTTCTTCGAAAAAGGGATTGGGTGGGTTTACAATTGAAACTTGTTTGAAAGGAATCATGTCTGACGAAAGTTTTCCAACGACGGCTTCGTACAGTATCTTTCCGAGAGCGTACACATCAGCTCTTTGGTCTACCCGTTTCATGTCCATAAACTGCTCAGGAGGCATGTAAGGAGGAGTGCCTCTCATATCAACAGATTGGGTAATAGGTTTCAATGTGTGCGACCTGGCGAGGCCAAAATCGGCTATCTTGGGTTTTCCTCTGTCCAGCAAAATGTTCTCTGGTTTTATATCTCTGTGGATAATTCCCTGGTCGTGTAAGGCTTCTATGCCTTCGAGGAGTGGTATAAAGTACTTTCGGATCCAATCCTTCATCAATTCGTTTTCGCCCAAGAATCCTTCTTCCGACATGGTAGTTCTGAGACTGGCGCCGCCCGGGATATATTCCATGACAATGTACTCGACTTCAATTTCTCGGCCGTTCCGCTCAATTACCGTAGTCCCATGATCATATATCTGAAGGACAAATGGATGCCGTATTTGGGCCATTACCTTAACTTCGTGGCGAAACCTTTCAAGTACCATATTTCTTTCATAATCATCGCCAAAGGAATTCAAAAACTCATGAGATATTATCTTTATAGCCACATCTCGCTTAAGGTTTATCTGGTGAGCCCTGTAAACTTCACCCATTCCACCTTTGCCGATAGGTTCCAGGATTACATACTTGCCTTCTATTACCGTTCCGACGCTTAAGACAAACTCACTCCCCTTTTCGTTCATATACTATATCCTTGCTATCTAGTTCTTGCCTTTGGATAAAAAGTGTAATTTTAATATTATCTGAAAAGGCTACCAAAAGCGATAAAATACGGTAACCGGGCTCAAATACCCGTGAGGGACATTATATGAGGGTGTTCTAAAATCAATGTTGGCAGAAAAAGGCTTGATGGGATGTTTTTGCCCATAGAATTCTATATTTGGAAAAGGCTACAATTTATAGTTTTCGAGAAAACACTTCAAAGGGCAATTTAGCAGTACGGCTGATGCTAAAATGGTAAAACTTTAAACCGAAGTCAAAAAATAAAGAATTTAGCGTTGATTGGCAAATCTGCAGTATAGGTATTCTCTCCGATTCAACCCACGTTTTTTCAAATTCGAAGCTTCAAAGAAAAAGAATATGTTTGTAAGTTAGGCTATTCAATACAACAGTTACCTTTTATGTTTTGTGTAAGCATAACACTAGTGCTAGTCTTAGCTTCCCATCGGCTTAAATGGCTAAGTTTACAATGGGTACTAAAAAGTTCTGTCCAATTGGGCTAATTCTTCTTCAGAAAGTATTTTATCTATATCAAGCAGTATTTTTACTGAGTCATCGGTTTTTGCCATTCCCAAAATATAGGATGTATCAAGCGTTGTGCCAAAAGAGGGGGTATCCTCTATCTCTTCTGCTTTTATCTGGGAAACCTCTGAAACGGCATCCACGACTATTCCCATAATAACGGATTCAGAACCTAAGCTAACTTCAACAACAATAATACAAGTTCTGTCCGTGTACTCAGCTTCTTCCATACCAAACCTTAAACGCAGATCAATAACAGGAATTACCTTTCCTCGTAGGTTAATAACACCTTTCACGTAAGGCGGTGTTTGGGGAATTGGAGTTATAGGCATCATGCCAATAATTTCTTTCACCTTAAGAATTCCTATGGCATATTCTTCTTCCCCGAGTTTAAAAGTAAGATATTTACCCGCTAGTGCCTTTTTGGCTACCTTTTGTCCTTCTTGTGCCTTGTCAACAGCCTCAATATTTTCATTCAGCATCTTTTATCCTCCGTGTTTAAAGGTTAAATATTCTATCTTACTTTTTTTACAATTATTAGCTTTTTATTTTAAACCTATGCAACTGTCAATAAACTACCAGATATTTTAGACTTTTCGGGATGGTTTCAAAAATAATTTATATTGCATAAGTTTTTCTGTATTTTAGTGTAGTAGTAATGGAGCAGAACTTAATGAACCCTCTTAAATCAATGAGAAAGAAAGATGAGAGTTTTAATCGTAGGTGCGGGGGCACTGGGGTCTTTACTTGGAGGACGACTTTTAGCTGCGCGGAATTCAGTCATTTTTTATGATAACAATCCGGCTATAATACAGCACCTTTCAGTGCATGGACTGACAATAGAAGAACTGGATGGCACAAAAACTGAGCTCAGAGCTGTGAAGGCTTGTAGCGGACTCGGGCAGCTCGAAAATCCTCCGGATTTAATGCTTATAACTGTAAAGAGTTATGCAACGAGGAATGCCGTATCTCATGTTTTGAATTTTTTCGATCCCAAGAGCTCATTGTTTCTGTCGCTACAAAATGGCTTGGGAAATGGGGAGGTTATAGCTCAACTTGTTGGAGCCGAGCGGGTTCTCGTGGGAACCACCGCACAGGGAGCAACGCTTGTGGCTCCTGGCATAGTAAAACACGGCGGGTCTGGTCCGACTTATATCGGTACTTTGAGTGACCGGGCAGTTCCGGGGATTGACGATGTTATTGAAATGTTTAACAAAGCTGGCATTGAAACGCACTATAGAGCTGATGTCGAAAGGCTTATCTGGGAAAAGCTCATCGTAAATGTTGGGATAAACGCTATTACTGCACTCACCGAAATATTAAATGGAGAAATACCGGAAATAGGACCTGCTACAGATGTATGTTGCAGGGCAGTGGATGAAGCTATAAGAGTTGCAAATGCCAGGGGATTAGACCTACCGGAGGATTTTTGCAAAAGGGTATTGTATGTAGCGAATGCAACCGCAAGGAATAAGTCATCCATGAGACAAGATATGGAGCTGGGCCGAAAAACGGAGATAGACTATATAAACGGGGCTGTTGTTACCCTTGGGGAAGAGCTTGGTATAGATACTCCTGTGAACTGGACCTTAACTCAGCTTATCAAGGTTAAAGAATTAAAGAGGGAAAAGGATAATGACGGATAACAAAATTACCGTTCCCGACATTATTAATTCCAAAGGAAAAAGAAAACTTACTATGGTTACCGCTTACGATTATATAACCGCCAGATGGGTGGATAAAAGCGGGATAGACATGGTTTTGATTGGAGATTCTCTCGCTATGGTAATGCTTGGTCATTCGGATACGCTTTCTGTAACTATGGAAGAAATGCTTCATCACACACGAGCGGTTACAAATGGAATTGACAGAGCATTGGTGATTGGGGATATGCCTTTTATGTCCTATCAGGTAAGTGTTGAACAGGCCGTTGTAAATGCAGGGAGATTTCTAAAGGAAGCCAAGGCTCAAGCGGTTAAGCTAGAAGGTGGTGCATCGGTTGTTAAACAGGTCCAGGCAATAGTCGAAGCAGGAATCCCTGTTCAGGGGCATCTGGGATTGACACCCCAGAGTGTTGCTCAACTTGGTGGCTATAAAGTGCAGGGTAAAACAGCCGAAGCCGCAAAACGGCTTATAGATGATGCTTTGGCATTGGAGGAGAGTGGATGTTTTTCGATAGTACTTGAGGCCATTCCATCTTCCATTGCGGAGATGATAACATCGAGGGTGAAAATTCCGACTATCGGTATTGGAGCAGGTCCCCATTGTGATGGACAGGTTCTTGTTCTTCACGATATGGTGGGCCTTTACGACAGATTCACTCCAAAATTTGTTAAGAAATATGCCAACCTGGGGGAAGAACTCTTGAATGCTTTAAAACAATTCAGAAAAGAAGTGGAAAAAGGTGTTTTTCCTTCGAGGGAGCACTCCTTTACTATAAAAAGTGAAGAACTGGAGAAAATTAAGAAGAGTTAAGGATCGAGATAGAATGAATTCCAAAACATCAAAAAATATCGTGGAAGCATTTATTGGAGAAGCCAAGGCTCATTTTAGATTACAGGCCTTTGCTCAAAAAGCTGAGAGG
>JALXAE010000096.1 GCA_026992355.1 Syntrophobacterales bacterium
TTAACTTTAGCCTTTTTTCTCCTAACGATTGGCCCAATACACCGATTTATTAGAGCTCTCTTTATTTTTATTCGTTTCTTCTCACAACTTTATCATTATTGTCGATCTTTTTTGGAGGAGCTGGCACCGATGGCATTTTTGAAATGCCTATCGACAAATCTAATTCCCTTATCTTTTCTTTAAAATCTTTCTCCGAACTACTTACAAGTTCATCAATTCGCTTTTTCAAATCTTTGTTTTCTTTTCTAAGCATTTCGACAATTTCTCGCCAAACCTTTGCAACTGCTTCCCATTTTTCTCTTTCAGTATTCGTTTTCGCATTTCTTGCTTTATATTCAGCGTTTTGTAAATATTGTTCTGTTTTTTTCTTCGTTTTTCTTAAAATTAGTAGAAGTCGATTCTTTGAATTTTTCTTTTAGATTTGCAAAGAAAACAGAAACGAGGTCTCCCACGTCTGCCTTAATCAATGGCCAAACATGCTTTATGAACCAAGGCCAAAATGTCTTTGTTATCCATTTTGTTATTTCGGTCCATACACTCAAAAACGTCTCCTGATTTTTTTCCTAACAGCATAATTGTCTGCATGCAGACTAACCTAACAGGTCTAGTACTAAGTCCGTTTATAGACGTTTGAAAAAAGTATCTCAACGGTATTACTATTTATTTTTTCGGAAAAAACAAAGAGAAAAGTAAAACCTTTCGAGCCGTTGCCCCCTCCCCATATCAGGAACCAGCACAACGCTGTTCTTTACAGGTATAACGCCGCTCTTAGCTAGCCTTAACGGTATATTGCCGGTAATTACAAGTATATTGCCAACACAAGCAGGTGGGACGCCTTTACCAAGGGACGGGCGGATACTCCTTCAGTAACAGCACGGTGTCTACCGTCTCTGTCAAATGATTATCCGCTTTTCCTTGTCCCTAGACTTCCTGAATCGTGCAGATATTACGGCAAACCTTATTGTATTTGGCAGCAAGGTGCTCCCTCTTAATTATGCAGCGCCTTATAAAACAGAAAAAATCCGAAAACCCCCTTTAAAAATGGCTAGTTTGCGTCGGAGGAAGGTCATCCTTCTTTTCATCATAATTTGGTTCAAAAGTTTCAGTGGATTTAACTGTTTCAATTATAATATTTTCTCCATATTTTTCTGCAAGAAATCTCTCTCTATACAAGTAAAAAGCTGCTTCACAAACTTTATTAGTATAATATGTGTTGAAACCGGCACCGATTACTGCCCCTGTAACAGGAATAATTTGGGCCAACTTCGCTTTAGTTAACCGCACACCTAATGAGCTAGCAATTTTCTGAACAACCCCGACAAAAGAGTGTTTTTCTAAATCTTTCCAGGCTTTTTTCTTGGCAACATCTTTCGCAATCCTAACAAGTTGAGCCATTGCAACTTGTTTAGAAGCATCTTGTGGGCAGGATGCGAACCCTAAGATATTTAAAGCAAAAAGTCTTTCCTGTTGAGATGAGATGTCAAATCCGTAATAGGTAGCATATTCTCCAATTGCTCGTTGATTTAGCGTAATAAGAGCTACGATATCCGGAGGGATTCCCAGTAAACCAACATAACCTGTACTAGCACCTTCACCACAAGCAAGGGTTTTGTATTTTGCCCCCAACCAACCACTAACTTTGTCAGCCTCCTCTAAGTCCAATGTAAATATATCCCTTGATGTTTTGATATGATCAAATCCAGCTTTCTGGTATTCTTCATAAATCGTACTAGGTCGAACTGTCCAATGAGCAAAATCATTAAGCGAGTTGACCAAACCTCCAACAGCTTTCTCTATTACCCAATCAACGCCCGGAACCCCTTTTATTATATCTCCTGCTTTTTCAAGAGGCCAATTAACGATCTCCATTGCCTTATCGAAATTACCACTCTGTGGATTTTTCCATTTATGGATACTTAAAATGGCTGACTTTTCATATTCTGTTAGTTCCTTCATATATCGCTCCTCAAATTGTATTCAGGTTATTCCAATAGGTCTTACAT
>JALXAE010000097.1 GCA_026992355.1 Syntrophobacterales bacterium
AAATGAAAATGATAATATTAATGAATGTACTGGATATAAATATTTAGGTTTTATTCCGACAAAGCTACCAGCTCATACAAGAATTACCTTTGATGGCCCTGTAGTCAAAACAAAAAAATGGGGTATCATAACCATCGATTCAGGTCCATCACCTACCACTTGGCTACACGGTAAGTTAAAATCTGGCAAAACTGTATGGGTATCAGGCTATAGATTAATGTGGTTTTTTAAAGACATGAGACAAATGACACCTGAGAATAAATTAGCTTTTGAAAAGCTAAAAATGAAAGAAAGAAATATTTTCGCTATTGAATCTTCAATAAAAGATGTTGCCGACTGGGACTGCTCTCTAAAGTAACCAACTTGTATTGCAAGAAAAATTACATAACAAAGCGCTGCAGGGGACAAGCGGGCACGGCGGTTTTTCGAAGTCCATCATTTTTACTAATGCCCAGGTAATTCAAAACTCTATGCTGCAAATTCCGCTTGCCCCTGAGCTTTGTCGTTAGGCTATAAACTACAAATCAATGACTATTAGTCTTGTTGATATAAAACTACTATGGGGTAGAGCTGGTGGAATATGCTCAAAGCCAGATTGCACAGAAGATCTAACAGCACTGCTTGAAAGCGGGAATTATGTAGTTGGAGAAATGGCGCATGTTATCGGTCGGAAACCCGGAGCAAGAAGGAGTATCCCCGAAGGTGGAAAGGATACTTACGACAATTTAATTCTATTATGTCCAACTCATCATAAACATATAGATAAAGCCCCAGATGGGACTTATACAATTGAAATGTTACAAGAATGGAAAAGAAAACAAGAAGAATTAATCAGAAATGCAGGTAAAACAAAACGCTTTCATAATTTCCAAGAGTTACGTCTAGAGGTATGCCGTATTCTCGCTGCAAATAAAGCAATTTATGATGCTTTCGGTCCACTAAGTGAAGTCGCTGATAGAGATCCAAACTCAAATATGTTTTTAATATGGGAACTTAGGCGTGTTGATCGTATCTTGCCCAATAACCGTAAAATATTAAACATACTTGATGCGAACAACGATTTAATAGAAGATTCTAAAATAATGACAGCTATCGAAAAATTTCGCATTCATGCTGAGGCCTATGAAAAGCATGTATATCATCGCCTAGATTCTTATCCGCTTTTTCCAAGTGAATTTTCAGAGGTGTTTCAAAATGCGTAATGGTTCAAATAACTGGGGCGTCTCCTATAGTCGTATAGTATGGCTTGAAAATGCGCTGAGGAGCCATGATAATGTTAACAGAATTTTGCGCCATGATGATATTGTGATAGAAGTCGAAAGGAAATCAGGAAAAGATATTACCGTCTTATGTCTTGATGAGTATGCACTTGGAGAATCGGGCGTTCTGAGAGTATTTAACGAATTTCCAGCCGTAAACTTTATTTCAGTTGGAGGAAACTGGAATGGCTACACACCTGAAGCCAAAGAACTTTGCCTATCTCGTCAAATAGGACTTTACAATTCAAGTGAATTAGCTGGAGCATTATGGAAAAATGACTTCTGGACATATCATAAAAAAGATGACAAGGGAAATCCAATTTATCCGTACAAAAGAGCCTAACCTTATAAAGGTATATGGTTTTGGTTCATTTTTCAGATTCCACAATCCATCTGACTGTGATTTGTTGCTTGTTATAAAAAATGATTGCTCAAACTTAGCATCAATACATTCAGAATTAAGCAAATATTTTCATAAGATAGGGAAAAAATTAGGAGTCAAGTTTGATTTAACGATTCTTACGGAGCGAGAAGACAGCAGAAAACCTTTAATGGAACACAACAAGTTAATACCTCTATCAAAAAATTAAAATCTAAAAGCCTAACAATGGTATGCAGCTGACCCCAAGCAGCTCCGTTTTCCATATAACCTCAACAGGTTATCCAAGTTTACAGCTACGAATTACCTTGGTCGGTTAAATTGCTTGGGTCAGCTGATACCGGTCGTTAGCGGCTGATTGAT
>JALXAE010000098.1 GCA_026992355.1 Syntrophobacterales bacterium
TGTATTCTTAGGGAAAATGCAGGCCAATCGTTTTGACGAACTCGCGGAACTGTGCCTTGAGTTAATCAACGAAGATGAAGACAGCGTATATCTCTTTCCCTTTTGCCAGGAGGATTTTAAAAGGATCAGGGTCCTCGGGCAGGGCTTTGACCGAAACCTCGTTAACGATGAAATCCTGGCTAGGTTTTTTTAGATATTCCTTGGAAGCCGAGATATGTCTAAATTTTGAAATAGATTACAGAAAGATCAGAATTCCCAAGGATGTAAGAAATAACGTAGCAGAGATAAAATGCCTTTGTATGATATGTCCTTCGTTATGATAAGGAGAGTTTACGATGCTTGGCTCGATGAGGACGCTGGCGCTTGATTATTTGTTTCAACGTCTTGGTGACGATTCTCCCCCTGAGCAACTCGAAGACTGGTATTACAAGCTAAGGCGGGAGTCTCCGGAAAGGCTATTTCAATTTCTGGTTGAAGACACGGGGAAAGTGGAAAAAGTTTTTATTATTTCTAAACCAGAAGTACATCAGCCAGCTGTGCTCCATCCCGTTGATATGAGTCCTGAGCTATCAAAATATTTGCCCTTTATTAAGCCAACAGGTTCTCGGAGTGCGCAAATAGGTCCCGTTATTAAACGAACCTTTTCAAAGGCGAAGGGACCGGGGCCCAAAAGGAAGACATTGAATAACACTATGGAGTATTTTTCAGAGCTTGCTAGCCTTAAAAAGCCATGGGCAAGTTATTTCAAAGAAATTTTGGAGATTCTGAGTTCTGATAGCATAAAATTGCCGGATGGTTCAATTATGGTTTGGAAAGAGCAAGGTTACGAGAGCTTGCTGGAATGTGTTGTCAATGAGATAGGGCCAACAAGAGGAACCTCGCTGGTAACTGTACGCGACATGTCTGGAAAGCTGCCCGGAGAGAACGTGCTATACGTTGAGTATCTATTTAAGGAAATCCTTGCCGGGCAACGCTATTTGACGAAAAAGGTGCAAGCTATTAACGATGCTACGTGTCCTCTGTGTGGGAAAACAGGAGTGACAATATACCCGAATGCATTGAAGGGGGCAGGAATTAACATATTGAATATGGATAGAGAAGGTGTTTTCCCCGGCCTTGCTTTGTCCCGCGCCTGGAAAGGCTATTCCCTTTGTGCTCCCTGCGCTGATCTGCTGTATGTGTACAAACATCATGTTTTAAAGAAGCCCCGTTCCAAGAAAGGCAGAATACCATTTACGGCAGATATTGCGGGGGAAACCGCTCTTGTCATTCCGTACATGACTATGAAAACTCAGGCGCGGCTAAAACTATTGCGACGGGTTGACAGATTTATTAGAGGCGTTAAAGAGGATGTTGAGATCGAAGAAGAATCAATCCTGGACATTTTAAAAGATGAAGCAGGTCTTTTTAATCTAACCTTTTTGTGGGCAGATCTGGGACAGAACATCGAAAATATTACCGGGGCATTAACGGATGTTCCTCCTACCAGGTTAAAAGAACTTTCTGCATTTAATGAAGAAGCACGATCCTGGGAACATCCTATCTTCCCTGAGGTGAGGCTTCAAAGCGGAAAGTTTAATTTTGCTCCAGACCTTTCATTAAAAGCACTTCTACCGCTTTTTTATCGTCAGGGGGGTAAAAAGTCTCTGGCTAAGAATGTCAGTAAACGACTATTTCAAACGAAAAGAAATATCGTTGCTGCCGTGTACCACAAAACAAGGATCCCATGCAAACGTTTTTGGGATGAAATAATGGAAACGGCTTTGAGCTATTGGAGTCAAGCCATAGAAGAAAGTGATGTTGGTGGTCTATTATACGAGGGAAAGGGTAAAAAAGGACCTTACCTGACCGCGGCAGGGTGGATCAGACACGTGGCTTGGTGGATTTATTATTTTAGACGTTTGGAGGTGCTGGAAATGGGTAATTCTTTCTTTGAACCGGAGCTAGATGTGCTTAAACCTTACTTTGGCCCGGAAACGGGGATTGACAAACCTGAGAAGGCATATGCGTTCTTGCTTGGAGTTCTTTATGGTAAAGTTCTTGAAATCCAGGGAGCAAGGGGTATTAACGTAGGTGCAAACGCACTTACATGGCTAAAACGACTTACACTCAGAGGCAGGGATTTACCAGTTCTTTATATCAAAGTTAGAGAGAAACTCCTGGCTTATGAAGCCGAAAAAAACAAGAAGGTCAGGGATCTCTTAACGGAGATTGGCCGTCTGGGTGTAAAACTGGGTGATCCTATTGAATTAGACCAGGTACAAACCAATTACTATCTCCTGTTGGGGCAATCCATGATGAAGACAATCCTTAAGAGCGAGAAAGACGAAAAAGAGGAGGCGTAAAAATGTCAGATGCAACGAAAACTTTAAGAGGTAGAAAAGAATTTCTATTCTTGTATGACATAAAAATGGGTAATCCAAATGGTGATCCAGATGAAAACAGACCAAGAGTTTTACCGGATGGCACTCACTATGTTACGGACGTACGCCTTAAACGGTTCGTTCGTGACTTCTTAAAAACCCAGGGGAATGAGATACTGGTTGATAATGTGGAAGGTCGCACTACCAATCTTACAGGTCGAGTCATACATTATTTGGAATCTAATAACTTGAAAAAAGCTACCGGATCTGAGCTGGTTAAGATACTTTTGGACTCTTTTATTGATGCGAGGCTCTTTGGGAGTTCTTTCGCCTTTAAGGCAGAAGGAACGCAAGAAAACGGGGAAAAAATAAAATGGGAACCGAAACCAGAACCTAAGACCTTGACCGGAGCTATCCAGATAAATATGGGGGAAGTCCTCCACGACGCCGAAGAAGTAGATATTCATGGTACTTCAATTTTCGCCAGTTCCGAGGGAAAGTCACAAGGCACGTTTACTACCTATTTCGGTCTTCGGTATGCGTTGATTGGCTTTTCCGGAGTCGCTAATGAGCATTCGGCTAAGCTTTCAAGGCTCACGGATGACGATTATGATCTCTTTTTGAGGGCATTGTGGCATGGTGTCAGATCAGCAGGGAATACCAGGACAAAAGTGGGACAGATTCCTCATTTTCTTCTGAGCATAGAATACAAAAAAGGTGAAGAATTTCAGTTTGGACGTCTCCACGACTATGTCAAACTGCAAGGAGTTGGAGACAAGCCACCGAAATATTGGGCACCACCACAAGACTATAAAGTAGATATTACCATGTTGCTGGAACGTGTTGGATCTCAGGAGGAACGCATAGAGAGAGTACAATATGAAAAGTCCCCTGATATGGTTTTTGCGCATGAGCTTCCCGAAAGTTGGAGTCGAATGAATATTGATCAACTCCCTAAGGGTAGGTAAAACCCGAGGATTACCATGAAGCTGATATGTTTTAGACTTAGCGGACGATTTGGTCATTTCCTTAGAGCCGAAGCTGCTGTAAGTGCACTTACATACCCTGTGCCACCGCGTACAGCCATATTGGGGATTATTGGTGCCGTGCTGGGAATTGGAAAAGATCAACCGCAAAAATTGCTAGAGCCGGCATTTATTGCTCTTCAAGGTAAGTTGCCAGAGACATTCTGGCATAAGACAAAACTCAGAAAAGATCCTCCTAATCCGCTTCCATTAAGAGTGACAAAGAATCAAAAAGCTGACAAGAGTACAAAGCCGGAAAAGGCATCCCTGATATGGCAAGAATGGCTTTTTAATCCCTGCTATACGGTTTGGGCAGGTATTCCTCAACCTTATCAGGATGATCTGGAAATAAGGTTGATTGAAAAGAGATGGTATTTCCAACCGTGTCTAGGTTTATCAGAGATGTTGGCCGAGTTAGAATATTTGAGTACGGACAAAGTATCACCCCTACCTGAAGCTGTGTACCATGTCAGTTCTGTTGTGTCGCAAGATAAATGTACTCTGGATATGAACAAGGTGTTTAGTGATGATCTGGTAATACATCAACTTAGAATGCCTCGTGCTGTGAGTCCAGGTAGAGTCTTTTACCATGCGAGTTATTTCATGGAACGAGATGGAAAACCAATACCTGTTAAGACAGATTGTGCGTTTCAGTATAAAAATGATGTACTGGTGTTTCTATGAAAGAGCTGAAATCACATCCTGATCTACTGCTTAGGGATCACATTGCGCAGGTTAAGGATGCAATGGAGGGTATCTGGAAATGGCATTCCGGTAAAGTTGTGTCGGAAAAAACAAGCTGGTTGTCGTTTGAACTTGCGCTTTTGCATGACGTAGGAAAAGCTTCCACTTTTTTTCAGGCTTATATAGTGGATCCGCCGTCTTTCAACGGTGATCCCCTCGAGAAAGCCCATACTCCACTTTCTCTTCTTGTTACGCTCTTATATGGCGAAGAAAAATGCTTGGATCCTCTTGACGTCTTGCTCTTGGCTGCCTGTGTTTATGGACATCATAGTGGGCTTCCCAGGGTGCCTGGCAAAAACTTCGGGGAAAATCAGTGGATGTCGCGGAGTCTGGATGATTTTTCTGCTGGTCGAATTGGAAAAGTTCTGAGAAAACAAGTCCTTTCTTTGAATTTGGAGCTCCTGAAAAAAGAAATTAACATAGATTTGGAATGCTCCGCTATAAGCCAGAAAGATATACTCCGAGCTGAGATTTTCTTGGAGAATAAGATTTTCCCGGTTTTTTATTCTTTGAACCTAAAAGATGCAGTCGAGTTCAGACTAAAGACACAATTTATTTTTTCCGTATTGCTGGAAGCCGACAAAACATTCTTGGCCATCCCTGATGCCAAGCGCTTACTAAGAAGAGTACCAAAGACCTGGAGATCAGAATGGATAGAGATGAAGATAGCGAAGTACAAAGAAAAGAGCCCTGTGAATCTGCTTCGAAAAAGGGCGAGGCATGATCTCATTGATACAGTTGCTTCGGACAGAGAATCCAGGATCTATACCATGACAGCCCCTACAGGTATCGGGAAAACGCTCTTGGGTGCTACATGGGCATTCATGAAACGGGAGGCCATTCAGAGAGAAACGGGAAATGTATCCAAAATTATTA
Source organism: Syntrophobacterales bacterium (assembly GCA_026992355.1). Taxonomy (GTDB): domain Bacteria; phylum Desulfobacterota; class Syntrophobacteria; order Syntrophobacterales; family Thermodesulforhabdaceae; genus JALXAE01. The sequence goes on from JALXAE010000098.1 coordinate 5,009, forward strand.
TTGTAATGCCTTATCTTTCAATAATCGAACAAACAGCCAAAGAATATGAAAGTCTTCTCAGAGTTGGAGGACAGCAGCCTGACGGGGCATGGATTCTACAATCTCATTCCTTGGCAGAGAGAAAATACGATCCTACTTTGGAAGACAGTGCGGAATATTTTTTTATCGATACCTGGAGAACCGAATTGGTTATTACGACGTATGATCAGTTCTTGCTGAGCTTGATAGACTCTCGTAGCAGGTATCAGATGCGATTCCATAATTTGTGTGATGCTTTAATCGTAATGGATGAAGTTCAGTCACTGCCTTGTAAACTTTGGAAGCTGCTAGAGTCAGTTTTATGCACTCTTACGGAAGTCGGCAATAGCCAAATATTGCTAATGTCTGCGACTCTGCCTTCGTTTGTACCGGAAGCAAAGCCGATACTAAAAAATTATGGTGAGTATTTTAGGTCGTTTTCTCGTTACGAGTTGCATTTGAAAATGAAGAAAAAGATACAAATAAGCGATTTTTGTGATGATCTTGAATGTCGGTTAGAAGAATGGCTGGAAAAGGGAAAAAGGGTACTTATCACTCTGAACACGAGGAGAAGTGCTCGCATTGTTTATGATCACCTCAAAGATTGTTGGCCAACTTTCTATAAGGATATACCTTTACTTTTTTTGAGTGCTGATGTGACACCCAAAGATAGACTGAAGAAAATAGATGTTATTAAGCGTAACCAACCATGTATTGTGGTCTCCACTCAGTGTATTGAGGCGGGCGTTGATATTGACATGGGGGTCGTTATCCGAGACTTTGCCCCTTGGGATAGCATAGTTCAAATTGCTGGTAGATGTAATAGAGAAGGGAAACAAGGCAAATGGCTTCCTGTAGAAATAGTAGACCTTGTCGATGAACATAACCAAAGGTATTCCAGCATGATTTACGATGATGTTTCTTTATGCGTAACCAGGAATTTACTTGAGCTTAACAAATCTGTCATTAAAGAGGAAGATACTTTGGAAATATCGAATAATTACTTCAAGCAGCTTGAGAAATTAAAGAACACGGGGATGGAGCATCTTGAAAGATTTGCCAGATGGCAGGACGATACATCAGTCAGAGAACTACTTCGAGGAAAAGACCGTAAACAGTATTCATTTTTAGTTATTGATCAGGACCCGTCGCTTCTCAAGGCGATGAAAGAAGCGAATGAAATTCAAGACAGATGGAAACGAAGAGAGGCGTGGCGCAAACTTGCCGGAAGAATAGCCCAGATTTCCGTTGCGGTTTGGGCACGTCCAGGATTTTCTCCGGAAGAAATTGCTTCAGAATACCTTGGTCACTGGATCCTTCGAGAAGGATACTACGATCCTGAAAGGGGAATAAGACTTGAAATGGGTTCAACATACCAGGGTGATAAAACGTTTGTAATCTAAGAGAAAAAATGCCAGGAAACGTAGACTATATCCGTTTGGACGTCTGCATCATGAAGATTGTATTCGACAGGCCACTCGGAAGAAGAGTAAAGAGTGCGAGTTTGCGTGGTGCGATTGGTAGCATTAGAAAAGCTTTTATTAACTTCCATCATCACGACCTCGATGGATCTCTAGTATACAGGTATCCTCTTATCCAGTACAAAGTGATTTCGAGGGAAGCTTGCATAGTGGGGCTGCAGGATGGAGCCACTGAACTTGCCAGGCTAAACATAGTCGGTGAGACTATGACATTGGTTAATAGTAAAAAGTACAAGGTAGTGGAACAAAGAGCAACCTTTTCTAAAGCAGTTATGGGGAGGAGTGCAAAAAGAGAAAAATATGTCTTCCTGACCCCGTGGCTTGCGTTGAACGAAAGAAATTACCAGCGATACCAGAGAAGTGGTTCCGAGACCTTCAGGAGGCAGCTTCTTGAAGATATCCTTGTTGGAAATATTTTATCT
>JALXAE010000099.1 GCA_026992355.1 Syntrophobacterales bacterium
GTCTATTCACTTCTTGAAACAACTCTTTTTGGATTGATATTGCAGTCTTTACACTTGTAGCCATAGCACACCTCAGGTATGATTAATTGTATTAACCATAGTATAACTTCCAACCGAGTCTAAGGCAATCTTTTTTCTGCTGCTAACGACCACATTCAGGGGCTGGCGACTTTACCGCAACCAACTTGGATAAACCAAGAAAGTGAATTTGAAAGACTGGACTCCAAAAAACCGCGCTGGTAGCCAGTCCCTTGAAATGCATTGTTAGCCGATTTGTCTCGGTGGTTTCTTTTTAAATATCATATTGTTGAATGTATTTTTGACACTTGAAATAAGAAAATACTGCTTTAATTGCTTAGTATACGGATGGTCTGGAACTAGCTCTTTTAAGTTATTGTAAAACAATTTTGCTGTATCGGTTTCACCAATAGCTGCAAAATATCGTCCTGCAACACCCCAAAAACCAACAACTTCGGTTATATGAAATGTATCTCGATGAGGATAAAGAGCTTTAATGTCAAATTTACCCTCTAGTATTTCTGGCACACGGTCAAGATTATCTTTTTGCATACAAATTTCAGCATAATTCAACTTTGCAAAAAGATATGTGGGGTTGATTTTGTAGTTTTTTTTAACAATCTTTTCAGTCTCTTCTTTTTTACCTAGTTGCGAATAAGCCACACTTAAGTAGTTGTATAGCTGAGGAACATTTGGGTAAATATCTAGTAGTTCTTGGAGGCGAGGAATTACATTTTCGGGATCAGTTTGTGTTTGATTGTAAATGTCTTCGACTTCTGCTGCGATTTCTTCAGGCACATCCCAAATGTCTATTGGCTCATCAGTTATTTTGTATTCTAGCATCTCAACAATTGACTCTTCTTTTATGCCAGTTTTAGGTGGTCTACGTAACCTTTTACTCTTTTTATGGTCTCTTTTCTTTTTGTTTTTTTTATATTTTGCCATCTTTGAATTCTCTGAAATATATACTTACCGTAAATTTTACATTTATAGATTATTGCCACAGTTCAAGCCACAATGGGATATTTTCTGACCGGCTAACAAAGAGCGTTTTATCATTCGTCCCGCCTCGGAATAACCCTGAATTATCACACCACACCAGAGCTTCATGCTACCTCGTTTTCCTGAATCAGCTGCGGGATGATTGATAAAATGTTGTTGGACTGAGCCGCGGATATCGAAGAAGAACATTCAAAAAAAGCCCTCTATGGGGTTTCTAATGAAATCTTTGTATTTGCGGTATTATTTGACTGATCACTGAAGTGACAATACTCGTCATACTGAAAGTTGTCGGTTGATCTCATAGTTATATGATTAGCAGAATATTTTATGTGCAGCAAGGTTTTTCCGCGTAGCGGTTCAGTTCAACATGGTCATATATGGAAAAAGACAGCGTAATTGAAAGCAAAATAATTGGAAGGATCGTGGCTAACAGATACCTTCCAAGATTAGACTTCGTTTTTGTTTCGTGATTCATTGCCACTCTTTTATGGGTAGTAAGTTTTATAACTGACAAAAAGATGAAAGTATCAGAACTCCATGGAAAAAGCAAAAAAAAAGCCCCCGATTACTCGGGGGCTTTAAAATTACAAATAGAGGAAACTCTATGCTAACTTTCTACTTCATGCTCAACACCTATGGCAATTTTGTAAAGCAGGGTAACAACAAGAAAACCCGTTGCCCACACACCAATAGTGATTCCAAGCTCATTGGCTGTGGGAACATACTCCGTAATCTCATGCAGTGGATTTGGAACAAAACCAGCAAGTACAAAACCAATTCCTTTATCCAACCAGAAGGAGATAAAAAGAGCCGCACAGCCAAGAAATAGAACAGCATCATTCTTTTTGGCAGCAGGTGTCGCCAAGGTAGCAATTGATCCGAAAGCAAGGATCACAAACGCCCACATAAAGGGAACCAGGTTGTTATACACATGACCATGGTGCTCAAGACCA
>JALXAE010000100.1 GCA_026992355.1 Syntrophobacterales bacterium
TGATCGTTCAATCAATAATCAAACAATTTTTTTAAATCAACAAAAAACTCCTCCAAATTAAGAAAAATAACGAAAAACAACTCCAAGAACATATAAAAAGGGCGATACCATAGGTATCGCCCTCTTTATTGGAAGATTAAAAACCACCAAACTAGCCAGCTTTTACCTCAATCTTTTTGGGCCTGGCTTTATCTACTTTAGGAAGTATCAACTTCAATACACCATCTTTCATTACAGCTTCTATCTTGGATTGATCTATAGATTTTCCAAGAGTAAATTCCCTAAAATAATCTCCAACACCATATTCTATAAGAATCTCATTTTCCCCTTTACCAAAATCTGAAACAGCACCTCTTATGGTGAGAATATCGTCCTTCAGATCTATTTCTACATTTTCTGGGGAAACTCCTGGCATATCAGCTAAAAGAACAATTGCATCTGCTGTTTCATATATATCGACATCGGGAACGTAGGTAGGAACGTCCCGCGTACTTTCTGCTTGCTGCATAACTTCCTGTTTTTCTCTGGCCTGCAATTCTTTATCTGCCATCCCCCTTCACCTCCTTTTACCGAAATTAACCCGTTTTTACCTGCACTTGCCTGGGCTTCGCGTTCTGAGCTTTAGGAAGTGTGATTAAAAGTATCCCATCTTTAAATACAGCATCCACTTTCTCGGGATCAAATGCACTGGGTAACCTGATTGCTCTCCTGAATGAACCCATTTCTCTTTCTCTTCTGTGGTAGGTAACATTTTCCCCAACATCCTCAGGCTTTCTTTCTCCACCAATAACCACAGTGTCAGCTTCAACCGAAATGTCAATATCTTCCAGCTTGACTCCCGGCATTTCAGCACGTATATAGAAATAGTCCTTATCTTCCGTAATATTCACCGGTGGAAATACTCTACCGGGAGCAGGAACTAACCGGGAACGACGAGACATGACCCTTTCAAAAAGTCTGTCCATTTCTCTGCGCAGACGCTCAAGCTCCTCCAACGGCCTAAAAACGTCAGGCCTTTCACCCCAGCGTATTACTGCCATACTCTTACCCTCCTTTCTTTCCTTTCTTATTGATTTTACTGGAAAACTCACCCTTCGCTCGAAAACTAATCATGGGTTGCTCGAGTGTCAACACCGGCAGATTGAACAATACTGAATAAGGAGCTACCTCTTAATGCAGCATCTCGGCAAGAAAGACCCACTATTAAATGGTGTTTATTGGGTACCTGATGCTGGTGCGTGTTCTGGGGTATACATTCTCGAAAATGGAAGAACATTGATTGATACGGGCAATATGTATGGTCTTATCGATGAATTTAAGGAAATAGGCAATATAGATAAGCTAGAACGCATATTCCTTACCCATACACATTTTGATCATATAGGAGGTATGGCAGAAATTTTTCAGTATGTATCTCCAGATGTCTATCTTCATAAAATAGCGAGAGGCTATCTTAATTTGCACAGAGATCCCTTCCCGGCTTTCTTTGATGCTCTTGAAAAGGAAGGTAAGTTAAAATTGCTCAATGATGGAGATACTCTCGAGGGATCCCCGACCCTCCTAGTTATTCATGCTCCAGGCCACACTGCAGGCGATGTGGTCTATTATGACCCAAATTCCAGGTCCATTTTTGCCGGCGACGTTGTTTTACCGTATAGTCTTCGTTATGGCCCTATCTTGTCAAAACCTGATGAAATCTGTGGTGGGCGCTTAAAAGACAAAATTGCGAGCTTAAAAAAATTGCTTAAACTAAAGGTAAGACACCTTTTTCCTGGACATGGAAATCCTGTATTCGACAGAGGACACGACCAGATAAAAATAGCCCTGGCAACTCTTTTGCAAGCTGTCTACGACAATGAACCTGAAAAAGCCTGGATAGAAATGGGATTTGCTCTTCTTAACGCTGGATTCAAAGAAGAGGCTCGCCAGTGCGCCGAAAAAGCTCGATCAGTAAATCCAACATCCAGTGAACTTACAACCTTAGATGAACAACTAATCAATTAAAATTGTGTGATATTTAATTTTTTAAGAAAGTCTTGATGGGGTCCATCGTGGAGGGTTGTTCACTTTTAGGATAGGAGGAAACAATGGACAGAAGGTCATTTATCAAAAAGGTTACCGTAGGAACGGCAGCTGCTGCAGCAACTACGACTATTTCTGCTCCTTATGTATGGCCAAAAGGTAAAACGTACCTGTGGAGAATGGTTACCACATGGCCTCCTGGACTTCCAGTTTTGCAGACAGGAGCAGAACGGTTCGCTAAAAGAGTTGAAGAGTTAAGTGAAGGGCGGCTGAAAATTCAAGTGTATGCTGGTGGAGAGTTGGTTCCACCTCTAGGCACATTTGATGCGGTATCTCAAGGCACTGTTCAATGCGGAAGTTCGGCGGCTTATTACTGGGCTGGTAAAATGCCGGCTTCCCAATGGTTTGCTGCTGTGCCATTCGGCCTCAATGCTCAAGGATTAAACGCATGGTTCTACGCTGGTGGTGGATTGAAGCTCTGGGAAGAGGTTTACGCTCCATTTAATGTTATCCCACGCCCCGCGGGTAATACAGGGGTGCAGATGGGCGGTTGGTTTAATAAAGAAATTAAATCTATCAATGATTTTAAAGGCCTCAAAATGAGGATACCTGGTCTGGGAGGCAAGGTAATAGCCAAGGCTGGAGCTACTGTCGTGTTGTTAGCAGGAGGTGAGATTTACACGTCTTTGGAACGTGGCGTCATCGATGCTACCGAATGGGTAGGCCCCATGCATGACTTGAGGATGGGTTTTTATCAGGCAGCTAAGTATTATTACTATCCAGGTTGGCATGAACCAGGAACGGCTATTGAGGCAATATTCAACAAAAAGGCTTACGAATCACTTCCCAAAGATTTACAAAATATCCTGGATGCGGTAGCAGCAGAAATAAATATATGGAGTTTAAGCGAATTCGAAGCCAAGAATGGACAGGCCTTGGAAGAACTTGTCAAAAAGCATAAAGTAAAATTGGTTAGATTCCCCGATGATGTTCTAAAAGCTCTCAGGAAATTCGCTGAAGAGGTCGTGGAAGAAGAAGCAGCTAAAGACCCAACGGCCAAAAAAGTGAATGAAGCCTTTAAAGCTTTCAAGGCTAAAGTTGGAGCGTGGGGACAGATTTCCGAAAGAGCCTATTATCAGTATATAGCTTAGTGTAACCTGAATGCAGTAACAAAGCTCAGCAAACAAACTTTCTAAAAACACAGCGGTACCAGATTTGCTGGTACCGCTTTACTTTGTGCAGCTACTTAGGGTCCGAGCACTTCTCGAGGCAACCATGTAGCCAATGGGGGGAAGAACACCAAAACCAAAAGACCACATAATTGCAGTATCACAAAAGGAATAATTCCTCGATATATGTGGCCTGTTGTTATTGAGGGTGGTGCTACACCTTTTAAATAAAAGAGCGAAAAACCAAAGGGCGGAGTCATGAAGGAAGTCTGCAAATTTACTGCAAAGAGAAGTGCAAACCACAATGGGTCAAAGCCTAATTCTTTCATTATTGGCGCCAGGACAGGAATATGTATGAAAGTAATCTCAATAAAATCGAGGAAAAATCCTATGATGAACACTATGGTCATGCAAATAAAAAGGACACCCCATTTGCCGTAAGGAATATGTTGTATGTAACTTCTAACCCATTGGTCTCCTCCCAATCCTCTGAACACAAGACCGAAGGCTCCAGCACCTACAAGTATAATAAAAACCATACAGGTTAATCTGGTAGTGGCTTCCATTACTTCTTTCAAGATCTTCAGGTTAAACCTCCTATTTGCTGCCGCCAGAAGCATTGAACCTGTAGCGCCAACTGCTGCCGCTTCAGTTGGGGAAGCAATACCAGCAAAGATAGAGCCCAAAACAGACACCATTAAAAACAAGGGAGGTACCAGGGCTTTCATCACTCTTTTACCTAGGCCCTGTTGTACAATATCTTTCCATTCCTCTTCAGGAATTAGCGGAGCCCATTCAGGTTTTACATAGGATATGATGATGATATAAATAATGTACAGCACAACCAAAACAAGTCCGGGGAAAACAGCCCCTATGAAAAGATCTCCAACGGACACACCAATTATATCACCTAAAAGAACTAGGACTATACTTGGAGGTATGATTTGCCCTAAAGTGCCCGCGGCAGAAATCGTGCCAGTGGCAAGCTCAGGCTGATAACCCCTTCTTAACATTGTAGGGAGCGACAACAACCCCATTGTAACAACTGTAGCACCTACTATACCCGTTGATGCTCCCAAAAGTGCTCCAACCACAACAACAGAAATGGCCAATCCACCTCGCATTCGACCAAAGAGAAGTGCCATGGTTTCCAGCAGTTCTTCCGCAATTCCAGACCTCTCCAGCATTACCCCCATAAAAACAAAAAGAGGCACAGCAAGGAGTGTAAAGTTGGTTATAACACCCCAAATTCTTAAGGGTAATAGGTTAAAGAAATCCCATCCAAATCCTATCAAGCCAAAGGTTAAGGCCGTCCCTAGCAGTGTAAAAGCTACGGGGAAACCAATCATTAGTAAAATAGTGAGTACAAGAAACATTATACCTGCCAATGATCCATGAACCATTAGTGGGCACCTCTCTTCGATATGGTTTCTTCAACGTCATGTCCTAAAAGGATTAAGAGATTTCTCAGCATCAATGGTATCCCCTGTAGAGCTATTAGGGAAAACCCAATGGGGATACAGGCCTTAAGAAGGTACCTTGCCGGAAGACCACCAGGGTCAGGCGAGCCTTCCCGAATAAGCCATGAATTCCAAGTGTAATGCAAAGAAGTGTCTATGACTAAAAAGCAACCAGGGAACAGAAAGACAAGGGAGCCGAGAAAATTGACTAGGGCTTTAAGCTTAGGAGGAAAATTTTGATAAAAAACGTCTACTCTCACGTGAGCATCATAAAGAAGTGTGTATCCAGCACCTATTAAAAATAGCACACCAAATAGATGCCACTCTAGTTCCTGTACGAAAACGAAAGTTATATTGAAAATATAACGAAAAATCACGTCAACCGTGACAACCAGCACCATCAAAAGGCTAACCCATGAAATGGCTTTACCGACAGCCATGTTTATAGCATCGAGACGTCTGCAAAATTTCTCTACAGGATGCATATAACCTTCCCCCTGAATTTTATAACTTTATAATGCGAGAGCCGTGGCTGGAAACACACACGCCTTGTGCCCTCTTTTATCAGCAGCGGCTTTCAACATTTTTGGGTCCTTATCAACCTCTACGGCACATATAAAGCCCAGACTCCACGGTGGTTCAATTACTACTGAATGACCCAATCCTTTCAATTCTTCCACAACATCAGATGAGACAGTTGCTTCAATCCTGACCCGTCCAGGATAGGCGTCATGTGGATAGAAAGTGTTGGGGAAATGATCACAACTGATTTTAGGGGCATTAATGGCTTCATTTAGCTCCATGTCGAAAATCAAGCGATTTAAAAAAAACTGCAAGGTCCACTGATCCTGTTGATCTCCCCCCATAGTTCCAAAAGCCATCCAAGGAAAACCATTTCTTAGAACTAACGATGGGGTAAGAGTCGTTCTGGGACGCTTGCCTGGCTGGAGCGCATTAGGATGATCAGGGTTCAAATAAAATGTCTGCAATCTGTTTCCCAAAGGAAACCCCAGAAAGGGAACAACTTCATTTCCGGATATCCAGGCACCACTTGGAGTAAAGGCTGCCATGTTTCCTTCCGAATCAGCAGCAGCAACGTGAACAGTACCATATCCCCATGAAGACATTTGGAAAACCTTCTCCTGAGCAAGTAATGGAGCCGGAATGTAAGGATCTCCCGGTCTCAGGTCCAAATTTGCCCGTTTGAGGCTTATAAGGGTGGAACGGAGCTTTGCATATTCCTTATCAAGTAGTTTGTCAACAGGGACATTCACAAATCGAGGGTCTCCATAATACTGTTCTCTGTCAGCATATGCCAGTTTTGCCGATTCAATCCATACATGAAGGTAATCAGCAGAATTGTGGCCTAGGGTTTTTAAGTCAAACTCATTCAGGATGTTAAGGTGTTGTAAAAAAACAGGTCCTTGAGACCAGGGTCCACACTTAAAAATAGTGCAATCCATGAATTTGCATCTAACAGGTTCCTCAAAATATGTCTTGAAGCCTCGCAAATCTTCATATTCCAGCAAACCGTCCCGCTCTTTCACAAACTTATCCAGTTCTCTCGCAATATCCCCCACATAAAACAGATCCCTTGCCTTTTTTGTTGCAATAACATGTCCCCTGGATGCATTTGCCAGGTATTCATCGGCAAGAGTTGTTAGAAAGGATGCATATGCCTCATTTTTTAATAATGAATTTTCTTTAGGAATACGATTTTTGGAATCCAAATACAGTTTTCCACTTTCTGACCATTCCTTTTGAAAAATATCAACATTTTCACGAATACCGAATTTCTCCATCTCTATGATTCCAGCATGAATGGGAAATCCATCTCTTGCAAGTCTTATAGCAGGCTTCACCAGCTCATCTAGCGATAAAACTCCATATTTTGCAGATACATCCAGTAGAGCCGCCAAGGCAGCAGGCACCCCAGCACTTTCAATACCTCGACCGGGGATTAGTTCGAATCCCCGACGTTTATATTCGTCAATAGTTGCTCTTTTGGGAGCCTGGGTATTTCCGTTTACAACTGTTACTTTGCTTTCCTTACTGGAATATAAAATAGACGGGCACTCCCCGCCCAAAGTAAACATGTGAGGATTAACCAGGCTTTCTACAAATGTTGCCGCTATGGCAGCATCAAAAGCATTACCTCCAAGCACAAACATCTCTATACCCGCTAGGGCTGATAAATAATGCTCCGTTGCTATAGCTCCTCTGGCACCAATAACAGAAAGCTTGGAAGAAATCGCCTTTTCCATTATGCTTGCTCCATAAAAAAATTGGCAATGATCAAATTAGTAAAATTTTGGATAGTGAAATTAAATCGTGTTTCATAATACAAAACATGAAAAGGGAAATCAACATATGACAGGAAAAGTCTCAATATGCAAACAATTGCTCGCTGGTATATTATTATTTGTTTTGATTGCTCTATTCTCTGCAAAGCCAATTTGGGCTGTATCATTTACAGATGATACAGGGCGCACGATTTATCTTAAAAACCCTGCTAAAAGAATTATTCCACTTTACGGCGCCTTTCTGGAAATGCTTTTCGCCATTCACGCTGGACATACCGTTATTGCCAGAACTGCCGCAGATTCATACTTTGAATCAGCAAAAAACTTACCATCGGTTGGGACTCACATGAGGCCAAACATTGAACTGATCATATCCATGCGTCCCGATCTTGTAATCCAAACTGTATCACAAAGAAGAAGACTACCTGAAATGGCTAGCATTGAGGAGGCAGGCATACCCGTGGCTGCTTTCGCACCCAAAGATTTCAAATCTATATTTGATACCATGAGGACTTTCGGCAAAATCACGGGTCATGAAAAAGAAGCACACGAGGTAACCGAGCGACTTAGGTTGAAGCTAAACAAATTGAAGAAATATGTCAGAAAACAACACAAGAAATATACGGTGTTTTTTGAAGTGCGAGAAGCTCCCTTGACCGCTGCAGGTAGAAACTCCATCGTTCAGAAAATTCTTGAAGCAGCCGGATTGGAAAATGTGGTCACGGTGAACCGTAAATTAGTTAGGTTTAACATTGAAACACTGATTGCCAAAAACCCAGATTATTACATAATTCAAAAAGGGCCCATGAACAGGAATCCGACACCACTTTCAATGAGACCGCACTTTAAATTACTAAATGCCACTAAGAAAAACCGGGTGTTCATTGTTGACGAATTTCTCTTTTCAAGACCAGGACCAAGATGCGTGGATGCTGTTGAATTTTTAGTCAGCCATATCTATGGCTATTCGCCTGAAATATAAGCCTCTATAAATTTTCTCAATGTAAGAGCATTTTTTACAGCGAAACCATCAAAATCATTATTAAAATAAACAAAAGCAGAAACGTTCCATTCAATAATTTGATGTGCCCAACGATTAAGTTCGTCATCACTGTAATCGGATGAATATAACTTACCCGGCCCATGAAACCTGATATAAGTAAAACTTGATGTTATCTCCGGAGCATACGGAAATCTGCCACCAGAATGAGAAATACATAAAGCAACCCCAAATTCCTTTAATAGTTGAAAAAAATTGTCAACCAACCACGATTTGTTGCGCACCTCAATGACCGGGAGCTTCACATTTCGCAAATGCACAAGAAAATCTTGCATTAGAGCAATATCAAGCTTTAATCCAGGCGGTAACTGAAACAAAACAGGCCCTAATTTCTCTGAAAGAAATCTGGCATTTCCCAAAAATTCCAGCACCAAATCACCAACATCTTTTAACTTATGAATGTGTGTAATCTTTCTGGGCACCTTAACAGCCCATAAGAATCCGTCTGGAGTGCGCTTTTTCCACCCCTCAAAGGTAGAAGATGGAGGAAGTCTATAAAACGTGCTGTTGACTTCAACTGTGTCAAAGTGTTCACAATAAAATTCTAACCATTTTCTCTGGGCCAGTTTTTCGGGATAGAAAATCCCTCTCCAATGTTTATAATTCCAGCCAGATGTTCCAATTCTTATGTCAGGAATACCAGTCATAATGCTAATTCTTATCAAAAGGGGTCAAACAAATATTGATCAGAAGCTACCTCCGCAAATAGTTGAAGTAAGGCAAAAGCAATGACCTTTTTCTTGTGTCTTTTGCTACCCCAGAGAGGCCAGCTCCTCATTTCTATCAATATTCGCTTTAAGTCTTCATGGAAATAGTGAGCCCGTTCAAATTCACCAAAGGATCGTCCAGTTACAGGGTCTCTTACCGGATACCATATAAAAACCCAACCCTGAACACTTTCGTCATAACCATCCCATACATGATAGGGATTAATAAAAGGTGGAACGGTCTCCCAGCAAATCTCCGGTAGGGGGACCTCTGGATCAAGAAAATCCATCAAAAGGGGATCCGGAGTCCTTCCGGACGTGGACAATAAGTCCTCAAATATTTTTCCCATTAAACCTCCGGTCAAGTTACTTATGTATAACTATTGCTTTTTGTTTTTCCTTCTTATTAAAAAGCGCAACAAACTTTAGGGCATCGTTTCTGTTCTTAAAATTCCCTATCATTACTCTGTACCAGGTACTCCCTCTTATATTCACAGTCTGGCGAGAGACCTGGTAGCCTTTAGATTTTAGAAATCTTTCCATCTGTTCAGCATTCCGCCTGTTTTTGAAAGAAGCAACAAGGACTGTGAAATTGCCTTCCTGGGGCTTTGCCAAATCCTTTTCGGGTGGAGGTGTCATTTCCTCTTCTTTTGTTTGTTTTTGAGTCTTTGACGATCCAACTTCTGGCGGTTTTGTTAAGGCTTCATAATATGTCAAGGAAAGTTTTGCATCCTTAGGGTTTTCCCACGTGATGGAAGCATGTTTAGTTTTGGTCACTTGAGTGCTTTTGTATCCAAGCATGTAAGCAAGTTTGACCCAAAGTGAAGGGGTTGTTCCAGTAGGTACCCCCCGTCCAATTGTGAGCCCCAGACCGAACATCCAGAAAAAACCCAGACAAAACAAACAACTGATCAAAAAGAATTGCAATCCAGTAAACTCAAAGACAAATCTTTTGTTTTTGGAACCCCTTGAATTCTTGGGCCGTGAAAAGCTTGAAGCCTTACTATGCTTTCTTTTCACATCTTCTCCGGTGCCGACACTCCAAGCAAATTAAGAGCATTCCTCAACACAATCCTAACCGCCTCTGCCAGATAAAGGCGCGCTGCGGTAAGGTCCTGGTCATCGCTAATTATTCTGTGATGATTATAATAAGAATGAAATTCAGACACAAGATCATGTAAATAATAGGGAATTCTATGGGGTTCTAAATGTGTTGCACTGCTCTCTACTACATACGGGAATTCGCCTAAAAGCTGGATAATCTTTATTTCTTTATCTTGCGTTAGCAACGATAGATTTGGCGTTTTTCCCTTGTCAAACCCCAACCCTTTTTCGCTGGCTACTTCAAAGACACTGCACAATCGAGCATGGGCATATTGAACATAATATACAGGATTATTGGAGCTTTGTTCCTTTGCTACTTCCAGGTCAAAATCCAGATGACTATCCGAACGTCTGGTAAGAAAAATATACCGACAAGCGTCAACACCAACTTCATCAATAACTTCTCTAAGCGTTACAAACTCCCCGGCTCTCGTCGACATGGCAACAGGTCGGCCACCTCGAAGTAAATTCACAAGCTGGACAAGAATTACATGGAGCTTGTCTCTGCTGGAGCCCAACGCTTCAACAGCCGCTTTCATCCTGGCCACATATCCATGATGATCGGCTCCCCAAATGTCTATTATTGTATCGAAACCTCGTTTTAATTTATTCCAGTGATAAGCAATATCAGCAGCGAAATAGGTAGTGGCTCCATTACTTCGTACAACCACTCTGTCCTTTTCATCTCCAAAGGCCGTACTTTTAAACCAAAGCGCTCCTTCGCTTTCGTAAATGTACCCATTGTCTTTCAGAAATTCTATGGTTTTCTTTATCTCGCCTGACCTATGCAGAGATTTTTCACTAAACCATCTGTCAAATTCGACTCTAAACTGAGAAAGGTCCTCCTTTATACCATCCAATATTCGTTTATAGGCGTACTCATAACAGTAGGATATTGCTTCACCGGCAGGAAGTTTTTTCAACTCATCACCCTTCTCATCAAAGATTTCTTTTGCCAAATCAACAATGTAATCTCCCTTATAGTGATCATCGGGAAAGGTTACTTTTTCGCCGTTGATTTCAAGATACCGAAGATATACACTGGAGCCTAAAATCTCCATTTGTTTACCAGTATCGTTTATGTAATATTCCCTCTGCACCCTGTAGCCACAAGCCTCCAAAATTCTTGCCAAGGCATCGCCAACGGCAGCTCCTCTCCCATGTCCTATGTGTAAAGGTCCAGTTGGATTGGCACTAACAAATTCTACCTGGATATACTGCCCCCCACCTATCTCAGAAGTTCCATATAGGCTACCCTTACTAATAATTTCAGGTAAAACTGTTGAGAAGGCTTCTGATTTTATAAAAAAATTAATAAATCCAGGACCCGCAATTTCTACCTTTTGCAAGTAATCAGGGCTTTGTTTTTCAATATAGTTCACTATGCTTTCAGCTATCAATCTCGGATTTTTACGAAGTTTCTTGGTAAGGGCCATAGCAACGGCCGTAGCATAGTGGCCATGTTCCTTTACGGCTGGAATCTCTACTTCCGGTGTAATGTCCAAATTCGTGGAGTCGATGCACTTCACAGCGTCGTTTAATAATTCTTGAATCTGATTACGAATAAGAGCCATTTAAAAAATCCTCCCGAATAGCATTGAATTTAGTCCTATTCAGCCTGCACACAACTCCCAACCAAAGGAAAAATGCGTCTGACAGGATTGCAACCGATTCTGCAATAGATTTCGTAGCTTATGGTATCGGCTTTGCCTGCAATTTCATCTGCGCTAATTGTCTTCCCTTTCTGATTTCCCAAAAGGACAACTTCATTTTCAATATCTATTTTTTCCAGGTGAGTCACATCCACAGTAATCAAATTCATGGAAATCCTGCCCACGATATTACACTTATGCCCATTTATTAAAACTGAACCTTTATTTGAAAGGGATCTCGGGTATCCATCGCTATAACCAACAGAAACTGTAGCAATTCTCATTGTTCTGGGGGCAATAAAAGTCCTTCCATAACCAATAGATGTTCCAGAAGCTACCTCCTTGATCTGTAAAACTTTTGCCTTCAAACTCATAACCGGTTTAAGATCTGGTGCAAAAGGCGTTGGACCATACAACGCCAAACCAGGACGCACCCAATTAAAGCGAGAACGGGGAACGGTAAAGGTTGCAGCACTATTTGCAGCATGCACATAGGGAGGATGTATACCCGCCCTTTTTAAACACATCAAAGTCTTCTGGAAAAGTTCGCACTGTTTTTCCGTAAAGCTTTTATCCTCACTGTCGGCATCAGCAAAGTGAGTCATGATGCCTTCGACGAAAATTCTATTATCCCCAGAAAGTTTTGAAGTAAGTTCTTTAATTCTAAAGGCTTGAAAACCTAGCCTACCCATGCCTGTATCTATCTTAACATGAACAGGATATGGAGAACCTCGCTTCTTAGCTACGCGATGACAATATTCCAAATGTTCGTCAGCGAAAACTACAGGTCTTACATTTCTGACAAACGCTTCATCAAACTCATCGGGTTCTAAACCAGACAAAATCACTATGGGTTGAGTTATCCCGGCATCACGTAGTTTAACAGCCTCCCAAAATTTACTTACCGCAAAGTATTCAACCTTTAACTCCGATAATGTCTTCGCAACATCAACCATTCCATGACCATAGGCATCACTTTTTATAACAGGAATTACCTTTGCCGGCTCAGCCACTTCACAAATACGCCTATAATTATTGGCCAGAGCATTAAGATCTATCTCAACCCAATTATGCACCATTTTCCTCGCTGATTGACTGCATTACCGGTGATTTTATCCTTTCCACTGCCAACATATCTTGCGGATAATTTGGGGGTTCCCGCTTCAATTGCTCGTACATACGGAGCAAAACTCGTTCCGGAAAATTATCCACCTTTGCCCTTTCCAGACAAACAGACAAAGGCGTATCAATCCAAACCACTTTAATAGAATACCCATAATTTCGGGCAATTTCTATCCACCGGTTCCGTACGTGTTCCAGGGTGTTAGTAGCATCAAGGACCACCGATCTTCCTCTTTCCATAAGAGCCCTTAACTGAGCCTCCACCACCGCCCACACAAAAGGCTCCAGTCTCCTGTCATGTTTCACACCGAGACCCTGCCTAATATCGTCCGGGCAAACTAACTGGTACGCAGAATAATGCTTATCCACGTACGTTGATTTCCCAGATCTGGGAAGTCCAACCATCAAAATGAACTCTTTTTTGCACATGACCGAAGCCCAAATAGCCAGCAGCATTTACGCATACAATCTTGGAAGTTTAAATAAGTCCAATATTCCATTAAAAATTTCAAATTAAAAATATTTTAGATTGCTAATTTTTTGTTTTTCCGATTTGACAAGGTGGGACAATTTCTGTTTAAAAATAGCAACAAAATTTTGATTCGCTTAACCATTTAAATTGGTCACGAAAACCAATTCAAAGAAAGGGAGGAATTACTAATGAGAAGACTAGGATTTGTTCTCAGCCTACTGGGTTGTTTACTTTTCGTCCTGGGTGGAATGTGCACGGCTCGAGCAGGAACCATTAAAATTGGTCTTATGGGGCCAATGACAGGTTCCTGGGCCAGCGAAGGGCAGGAAATGAAACAAGTATTAGATCTATTGGTTGAAGAGGTTAACGCGGCAGGAGGTATAAACGGCCAAAAAGTTCAACTGGTTGTGGAAGATGACGGCGGTGATCCAAAAACGGCAGCTCTTGCTGCACAGAGGCTGGTTACTCAAGGCATTGTTGGAGTAATTGGTACCTACGGATCCTCAATTACAGAAGCTACTCAGAATATTTACAATGAGGCTAAAGTTATCCAGATAGCTAACGGCTCCACTGCTATTCGTTTAACGGAAAAAGGATTAAAGTATTTCTTCCGCACCTGTCCTAGAGATGATGAACAGGCAAGGGTAGGTGTTAAAGCGATAAAGAAACTCGGTTTCAAGAAAGTAGCAATACTCCATGACAACACCACTTATGCAAAAGGTTTGGCTGAGGAAACCAAACATCTTCTGGAGAAAGACGGAACAGTAAAGATAGTATTCTTTGATGCCCTGACTCCAGGAGAACAGGATTACACAGCCATTCTTACCAAGCTTAAAAGCGCCAATCCAGATGGAGTATTTTTTACGGGTTATTATCCCGAAGCAGGTCTCTTGTTAAGGCAAAAAAAGGAAATGAAATGGAATGTTCCTTTCATCGGTGGAGATGCCACCAATAATCCTGATCTCGTAAAGATCGCCGGTGTGGATGCAGCAGCTGGTTTTTATTTCTTGAGTGCTCCACTGCCAAAGGATCTTCCTGGAAAGGAAGCCAAAGCCTTCTTAAAAAAATATGCGGGAAAATATGGCAATCCACCTAACTCAATCTATGCCGTGCTTGCAGGTGACGGATTCAGGGTTTTGGTTAAAGCAATTGAAGAAACAAAATCAACGGATCCCGATAAGCTGGCCGACTACCTTCACAACAAGTTAAAAAATTTCCCAGGTCTTACTGGAACTATTTCTTTTAACGAAAAGGGTGACAGGGTCGGTGAAGTTTATAGAATCTACAAAGTGAACGAAAAAGGCGAGTTCATATTGCAACAATAACAATAACGTGCTAGAAAGCGGAGCCGTTTGTTTCGAAATACAACATAACTAGAACAAGCGGCCCGCTTTTTGTGCTTCAGGAAAGACAAATGGAAGAGTTTCTCCAGCAGTTCATAAATGGTTTAACGGTGGGCGGAATTTATGCGTTAATAGCTCTAGGCTACACGATGGTCTATGGAGTGTTGAAACTCATAAATTTTGCCCATGGCGATCTCTTTACAATTGGTGCATACTTAGGTTTTACTCTGCTCACATCTTTTGGGCTTGCCGACAAAATAGGTCCCTTCGCTGCTATAGCAGTCCTTGCTTTAATGGTAATGGGTTTAGTGGCGGTAATTGGAATAGTGCTGGAAAGAGCCGCCTATCGACCCCTGAGAAACTCTCCCCGCTTATCTGCTGTGGTTTCTGCACTTGGCGCCTCAATATTTTTTCAAAATGCAGTGATGCTTATCTACGGTGCCCGGTTTCATGTGTACCCTCAAAATCTGCTTCCCAAAATAGCTCTCAATGTTTTCGGTTTGTATGTTCCTTTTGTAAAAATTCTGGTCTTAGTTGCATCTGTTGCAATGATGGTAGGCCTTTACGTTTTCATTCAACGTACAACCATAGGCGCTGCCATTCGAGCGGCTGCGATTGATCAGGGAGCTGCAAAACTAGTGGGAATTGATGTAAATGGCGTGATTACTCTTGTTTTTGTAATAGGCCCTGCTCTGGGTGGGCTTGCTGGTCTAATGGTAGGCCTCCTGTATGGTCAAATAAAGTTTACAATGGGCTGGCTATACGGTTTAAAGGCCTTTACTGCAGCTATTCTCGGGGGAATAGGTAACATCCCCGGTGCTATGCTTGGCGGATTAATTCTAGGCGTAGTTGAAGCACTTGGTTCCGCGTACATTTCAATAGCGTGGAAAGATGCTATAGCTTTTTGTGTGTTGATTCTAATTCTAATTGTTAGACCTACTGGTCTTTTGGGAGAAAGAGTGGCAGAGAAGGTATGACGATAAACAGGAAAAAACTATACCTGATTGCGGTTCCAATTCTGGCCATAGCACCCCTTGTTTTAAACCCTTACTGGACAGATGTTCTCAATATCGTTGGTCTGTATGCCCTCTTAGGACTAAGCCTCAATCTTATAGTGGGACATGCAGGCCTTTTTAATCTTGGGCATGCAGCTTTTTACGCTGTAGGAGCCTATACCGCTGCGATCCTGAATACTGTTTTTCATATTCCCATCCTGTGGCTAATACCAGTATCTGGCTTTGCAGCTGGTTTATTCGCTTTGGTCATTGCAAGACCGATAATACACCTTCGAGGAGACTATCTTTGTATTGTAACTATTGGAGTGGGAGAAATAGTAAGAATAGCCCTGGTTAATGACATCTTCGGCATCACTGGTGGAGCGAATGGAATATTTGGTATTTCCCGCCCACATTTATTTGGATTTGTTCTAAGATCTCCCGCTCACTTTTACTACTACATTTGGGTCTTCGTCTTCGTAACCATATTCCTGTTCATTCGCCTGGAAAACAGCCGGGTCGGTCGAGCACTGAATTATTTGCGAGAGGATGAAGTAGCTGCCGAAAGCTGCGGGATAAATATTGCCCATTATAAATTAGTGTCTTTTGTGATCGGAGCTTTTTGGGCAGGTATGGTGGGAAACATTTTCGCCTCAAAAATGACCATAATATCGCCCGAATCCTTTAGTTTCTGGGAATCCGTAATCATGTTTACTTTGGTAATTTTGGGTGGAGCTGGAAGCATAGAAGGCGTGCTTCTTGGCGCTTTTCTAATTATCGGCCTTCCAGAAATCTTCAGAGGCTTGGCTGATGCTAGGATGCTCTTTTTCGGGGCAGCAATGATTGTAATGATGATTTTCAGGCCAGAAGGCTTAATTCCAGCGGGAAAACGGCAATACCACATTGATATGGATCGATCTCAAGGAGAATCTGAATAAAGATGGCACTTCTTAGCATTCAACGTTTAACAAAAACCTTTGGCGGTCTGATTGCAGTCAACAATGTTTCTTTCGATGTGGACGGCGGAGAAATCGTAGGAATTATTGGGCCAAATGGAGCAGGAAAAACAACCGTTTTCAATTTAATAACCGGAATTTATGTTCCAGATAAGGGAGAAATATTTTTCGACCAACAATCTATTATCGGTAAGAAACCTCATAATATAGCAAAACTTGGTATCGCAAGAACCTTTCAAACCATCCGTCTTTTTCCAAACCTGAGTGTTTTGGAAAACGTCCTGGCCGGTTCACATTGTCGTATGAAATCAGGCGTTTTAGGAGCCATGTTTAGGTTTCCAGGACAAAAACAGGAAGAAAAGGAAAAGATAGCCGAGGCTTTAAATTTGCTGCAGTTTGTTGGACTGGAGAAATATTACGACTATCAGGCAAGCAATCTTTCCTATGGAAATCAACGACTGCTTGAAATAGCTCGAGCCCTGGCAACCCATCCTCGCCTGATCATTTTGGACGAACCTGCAGGGGGGATGAATGAAAAAGAAACAGAAGATCTCATTGATCTGATTGGTAAAATTAGAGACAAGGGAATTACCGTCTTGCTTATAGAACACGACATGAATGTGGTTATGAAAATATGCGAACGAATAGTTGTTCTGGAATATGGTTCCAAGATAGCAGAAGGCACCCCAGAAGAAATCAGAAATGATCCCAAGGTCATAGAAGCATATCTGGGTACAGAAGAGGATGATTGATGTTACTTCAAGTTGTAGATCTTAAGGTCAAATATGGCAATATCGAAGCCCTTCACGGCATCAATCTGGAAGTAAAGGAAGGTGAAATCGTAACCATACTTGGGGCTAATGGGGCAGGCAAAAGTACAACGTTGATGACTATAAGCGGCTTGCTGAGACCATTTCATGGAGCTGTCTATTTTGACAAGATTGCCCTTCATAAGAAACCAGCACATGAAATAGTAAAACTGGGTATTTCTCAGGTACCGGAAGGAAGAAGGGTATTTGATACCTTAACTGTTCAAGAAAATTTAAATCTCGGTGCTTTTACCTGCAAGGATAAAGCCCGTGTTCAAAAAACCCTAGAATGGATATATGAATTATTCCCTATTCTTGCGGAGAGACGAAGTCAGCTGGCTGGAACCCTAAGTGGTGGTGAGCAACAAATGCTTGCCATTGCCAGAGCGTTAATGAGTCAACCCAAGATTTTACTTCTGGATGAGCCAAGTTTAGGGCTGGCTCCATTACTTGTAAAAACCATTTTCCAGGCGTTAAAAGAAATTAACAGGCAGGGCGTAACAATTTTGCTCGTTGAACAAAACGCACGGGCGGCTTTAAAGCTGGCTCACAGAGGATACGTAATGGAAGTAGGTCACATAGTGCTTGCTGACTCAGCAGAAAACCTTCTTGCTAATCCCGAAGTAAGACGGGCTTATTTAGGCGGTAAGTAGGAACAATGGCCGAACGTTCGAGAACTAAACCATTGTCAATATTCAATCTATTTGTTTACAACTTAAAATGTCCCCATAAATAAACAGTCCTTCCGGCAATTTACAAATTTACATGTGTGAGAATGCTAAATATTGTCTAACTTTAAATGCTTCTTTTGGTCTTCCTTATCTTTCTGGCCTGCCTTTTCCAGTCCGGGCCCTTGCTTCGCTTTTTGGACGATTTTGTCTTCGTTCCCTGCTGATGTTCCGAACTATTCGCGTACATTTTTCCGAAATGCTCAAGGGCAACCGTAAAAGAACCTGGGCTAAATTCTTTTTCTTTTTCAGATCTGGTTTTTATTTTTTTCTTATTCGCATTTTTCTTTTCATTCAAATCATCGATGATTCTTTGCTTTACAAAGGGAAAGTGAAGAACGTTAGATGGTATGGAAACCTTTACAAGATACAGTTTAGGACCCGCCTTGTAGAAGATTATACCCCTTTCAGAAGCTGCTTTTGCATCAACTGTAATAACTATTTTTTCAACATGAGAAGGCTTCGTATATTGCAAGCTTGTCTCAACATCAATCCATAAGGGCAAATAAGATCTATTTTGTGGAACATGTAGACCCTTTTTCTTAGTCCATTCTAATGACGAAATACTAATAGCATGGAACAATCTAGTTGGGGGTTCAGAGGGCTCGTACGTTGGAATATCAGCCTTGAGTACCAACCGATTGTTATCTAGAATAAAAGGAAGATCTTCACCTAAAAGTTCCAGTTGTTTGATATAGCTTTGTTTAAGATGGCAAAGATCATCTTGCCGTTGCAAGACCCAGTACAGCTCCTTCCAGGGCATTGTGCCATCTTCATCCCAGTACAATCCATATTCTCCGGCTTCATAATAGGCAATATTCGATAAAATCTTGGCAATCTTTGATGGATTATCCCTGGGCATATCTAAGAATTCCCTAAAATTTTAATAACCGGTGGGATAACAATGTTTGCAAGGTCGCGTCTTGATCCCCCGCCTAACACCACTTCAAGCCTTCCATTGCAAACTTCATCTGCCACTTTGCACAGGATTTTAGCAATTTCAATGTAAGCACCATGAGTTAATCCTAAATCCCCGTAATCCCCCTGGTGAGTATCAAAGCCAAAATACCAAAAAATAAGCTGGGGACAAAAGTCTTTAATGAGTGGAACAAAATTTTGCCTTACAATTTGGGCATAAGCCTGATTCCTTGAAGGAGTGTCACGGGCCTGAGCCAGAACATCGAAGGCTGATATGTCAATCTTGGTACCATCCTTTGAACTATAGTTAGTCGAACAAATACAACAATGAAGAACCCCAGGGTCATCTCTAACAAGTTCTCTGGTTCCATCACCATGATGTGCATCTGTATCAACTATCGCAAAACGCTCCACACCGTAACATTCTCTTAGGTAATTTATCGCAATAACCACATCGTTAAAACAGCAATATCCCCAAAAATAATTTCTACCTGCATGATGGCCACCTGCCCCAATAAGTGCAAAGGCCCTTTTAGCCTTACCAGACATAACCATATCGGCAGATGTCACCACACTTCCGACAGAATACCATGCAGTGCTACATAAATGGTCTCTTCTCACACCTTCTATGTGGTCTTTTGTATGAACTTTAAGAATCCATTTTTCTTCGATAGCATCAGCAAACTCTAATTCAAACCGAGGATCAGAAAGAATTTCACTCAGAACGGCCGGGAAATCGGATAGCCTGGTACCATGAGTTAAATAGCTTCTTCTACTAAAACTCTCATGATAGGTTATAATAATTTTATCCATTTTACATCCCTTTAATAAAATTACCTTGATTCTCCATGTTTTTTAACCTAATCAAAGTTTTTTTGAAATGTGAAGGATTTCATTTCCTTGACACTCTCGAATCATGTAATTACCATCTGAACCGTATTTTAACAGTACTTCAATATCGGGAAATTTGTAAATGCATAAAACAAGCAAAATTCGCTGGAAGGTTCTGGCTATAAGAGTGGCTTTAAGTCTGTTCTTTAGCTACTTTCTCATCCACTTCTTTATTCCTCAAGCCTCCACTGTTAGCTGGCTTATTGCCTCGGCGCTTTTTCTGTTTTTTGCTTATGTTTTTGAGGCAGCTCATAATCGAGATAAAGAAAAAATACCAGAAAGAGGGGAAGTTAAATGACATGGGATCCTCAACGACCTTCGGGTCGCCCCACTACACCCAGTATAGACGAAATTATAAGAAGATTGAAAGAAGCCTTTCGTAGTCGGCAAGAGACTCCAAAAGGTCCCTTTTGGATCATTCCCATTATTGTGTTGGCACTTATTGCGGGAATGAATTCTTACTACATTGTAAACCCACAGGAAACAGCAGTTGTCACCAGATTTGGGAAGTTTGTTCGCACATCTGATGCTGGATTCCATCTGAAACTCCCTTTTGGCATAGAAAAAGTTAGGAAGGTTGTAACCGGAAGGGTTTTACAGCGAGAATACGGGTATCGTACTGTACAAGCCGGAATTCGAAGCAGGTTTGCGGAAAAAGGCTACGAAGAAGAAGCCAGAATGCTTAGTGGGGATCTTAACGTGGTCGATGTCCAGTGGACCGTCCAGTATAAGATATCAGATCCCGTAAAATATCTGTTCGAAGTAAAAGATGTCGAAAGCACTCTGGATGATATTTCGGAATCGGTTATGCGCCGGATGGTCGGTAATAGATATGCAGATGAGGTTCTTACCGTAGGGCGAGCCGAAATTGCAGAGCTTGTCCGTAAAGAAATTCAAGCAATTATGGACCACTATGAAACTGGCTTAAAAATAGTTACTGTAAAATTACAAAACGTGAATCCCCCGGATCCCGTTAAAGCAGCCTTCAATGAAGTAAATGAAGCTCGCCAAGAAAAGGAAAGAATGATTAATGAAGCTCAACAAATTTACAATGAGCAAATTCCGAAGGCAAAGGGAGAAGCCCAGCAGATGATCACGGAGGCTGAAGGTTATGCTCTCGAAAGAGTAAATAGAGCTCAGGGCGACACTCAAAGATTTTTAAAAATCCTGACCGAATATGAAAAAGCTCCAGAAATCACTAGAAAGCGGATGTACCTCGAAGCCTTCGAACAATTTTTGAAAAACATTAAGAGCGTGGTTGTATTTGATGAAAATCAAAATAACGTAATAAATCTTCTGGATATCGGCAAAGTAGCGAGTTCAGAAATTGGTTCAGGAAAAGATCTTTTTTCGGGAAAAAATAAATCTCAACAAAAAGCCAGAATATTAATTCCAATGGATAACAAAAAAACTAAAATGAGGAAGCCATGAAAGCAGGAAAATGGTTAGTTCCTGTAATTGTTTTGATTTTAATTTTTCTTTCTGATTCCTTTTTCATTGTAAGCGAAACAGAACAGGTTGTTATCACCCAATTGGGAAAACCTATAGGGAAACCCATTAAAGAAGCCGGTCTTCATTTTAAACTCCCCTTGATCCAGAAAGCTAACTTCTTTGAAAAACGTATTCTCAAGTGGGATGGTAATCCTACCCAAATACCTACACGAGACAAAAAGTATATATGGATAGATACCACGGCAAGATGGCGAATTAATGATCCCCTTTTGTTTTTGAAACGCGTGGGAACCATTCGAACTGCTCTTAGCAGGCTGGACGGAATAATAGATTCGGTGGTCAGGGATCATGTTGCCAACAGCTTGCTGGTTGAACTAGTGAGAAGCGAAGGATGGGAGAATGCGGGAAGGTCACTTCTAGAGAGTGGCATGGCAGATTACAAGATACTTAGTTTAATCCAGGAGCGCAGTGCCTCTGAACCAACAACAATCTCAAAAGGTAGGGAAAAAATTACCAGGGAGATGTTGGCTGACGCAGCTAGACTCATGCCTGAAATGGGGATTGAACTCCTTGATATTCGGATAAAGCGCATAAATTATGTGGATTCAGTACAGAAAAAGGTATTTGAACGAATGATTTCTGAACGCAAAAGGATTGCAGCTCAATACAGGTCGGAAGGAGAAGGTGAAAAGGCTATAATTCTTGGCAGAATGCAAAAAGAACTGGCAAGAATTCGATCAGAAGCTTACAAACAGTCGCAAAAAATCCGCGGCGATGCCGATGCTAAGGCCACCAGAATTTACGCTGAAGCTTATAGTAAAAATCCTTCTTTCTACGATTTTTATCGATCGCTGGAGGTTTACAATAACTTCAGCAACCCAAATGGAATATTTGTATTTTCAACAAAAACGGAAGCTTTTCGATATCTGCAAGGGGGTCAGGACCGACTAAGATTTCGGGGAGAATAATATGTCATATTTGGAAGAAAATCCGTCGGGTATAACTCAAGCTGACATAGTAGTAGCAGTTCCAACTTTTAACGAAGTAACTAACATTACTCATGTAACAAGCAAAATAGATGAAGGCTTAAATGAATTCTATCCATCAATAAATAGCGTAATTGTAAACTGTGATAATCACTCCATGGACGGAACAAAAGAAGCTTTTTTTTCTGTGGAAACAAAAAACCC
>JALXAE010000101.1 GCA_026992355.1 Syntrophobacterales bacterium
AGCAACGGGAAGCATACCAACACTTGTTCCAAAAGCTGTCATGAGAATGGGTCTTGCTCTAAGACGTATGGCCTCCATTATAGCATCGTTGGTGCTTTTCCCGTTTTTTCTGCCTTCTTCTATAAAATCAATAAGAAGTATTGAATTGTTTACAATAACACCGGCGAGCAGAATAAGTCCCATCATTGATGGCATACACTGATGACGGTTGAATCCAAGCAGGAACCACATACTGCCAATTGCCGCAAGAGGAATCGCTATCATAATGGTTAAGGGGTTTTTCCAGGAAGAGAATGCAATAGCCAACGAGAAATAGAGCAAAATGATAGCTATAAGCATAGCACGGGCAAGCCTCACAGAGGATTCTTTCATCTGGGCAATTTCACCTTCCTTGCTCAGCTTAAATCCCGAAGGCAAGTGAACATTCGGGAGCACCACTGAATCAATTCCCTTGTGAATATGGGTTACAGCTGTTGTTGCTCTATAACCATAAATGTCCAGACTGTAATTTAAATTCTGTCGGGTAATAATTCCGGGAGAAAAAACCGGATTTATCGTAGCGAATACCCTTAAAGGGATCATACCTTTTGGAGTTTTTATGAGCATTGTTTCAAGATCGTCCATACTATTTCTGTAAGCTTCTTTAAATTGGACTCTAACATTTAAGCCGGATTCATTCGGTACGTTATAGATGGAGGATACCTGTCCTCTTAAGGCAGCTCCTATTTGGTTTGAAATGTCTGCAGGGGTTACGCCGTACCTAGCAGCCTGAAGCTGATCTATGACAAAGGAAAGCTCTCTCTTTTCCATATACCAGCTTCGTGATACGGACGTGAGTCCTTTTACCATTTTGAGTTGTCTCACAACGGAGTTTCCTATCTTGTCCAATTCTTCTAGATTATCCCCGGTTATCATGAGGTCCACCGTCGATGCAATTGATGATAAAGGGGTTGCTCCGTAGTCAAATACATTAACGTAGCGTATTCCAGGAATTTTGTAGAAGACAGCCCTGAGTTCATCTTCAATCTGCCAAATGGTTTTTTTTCTGTGGAACCTGTCAATAAAATGTATTGTCATGCCCCCATGTTGAGGCTCCTTTCCGCTCCCGAAACTGAATGTCCCCGGTTCAGATCCAAGTGTTGAAGAGACCATGAGAACACCAGGCAACCTGTAGATTGCCTTTTCCATCCTTGTAAGAATTTTTTCACTTTCGCTTAAAGAAGTATTTTCTTCCGTTGAAAAAGAAACCTTTACAATTCCAGTATCCATAGGTCGCATGAGGTCTCTTCCAAGAAGAGGAATGACTTCTTTTTTGGTTATCATCATTACTATCATCAAAGGTGCTAGAAATAGAATGAAGGCTCTTTTTCTGTTGATTACAATTCCAATGAGAGAGATGTAAAAATTCACTAAAGGTGTTATGACCCCTGAGCTGATCTTATATATGAAGGACTCGAGCTTATTTTTATGGGGGTCTTTTTTTATTACAAGCGGCGATAGAAGGGGAATAACCGTAATGGAGACAATGTACGAGGATGTAAGAGCCAGTATCAAAACACTACAAAGCTGGCGAAGTATCTGTTGCACATAGCCACCTATGAAGAGAATAGGAACCAGGACAACGATTGTTGTTATAGTTCCTGCAAGATCTGCGAGCATGATTTCGCTTGTTCCCTCGATTGCTGCCCGGTGGATAGGTTTTTTGAGTTCGAAATAGTGTCGTTCTATGTTTTCCATTACGACAATTGCGTCATCCAGCAAAAGACCAACTGCCAAAATGATAGCTGTAAGAGTTACAATGTTAAATTGGAGGTGAAATATCTTCATTAAGGCAATAGTCATAAGATAGGTGCAGACAATTGATGCGGTGGTGATAACGATGCTTCTTACGTTTGCAAGAAAGAGAAATATAACAATTAGGGTCATTACAATGGCGTCTCTAAGAGATTCCAGCATATTGTTAATGCTAAGATTTATTAAGTTTTCCTGGGTGTCGGCAACTTGAATATCCAGATAATTGTACTTTGCTTTTAATCGAGGAAGGTAGGAATTTACTGCTTTAATTACGCCCATGGTGTCTCCGCCTACAGGACGCATTATAGCAATGCCTATGGCCGGATGACCATTTCCATGATAGGCGGACAATCTATCTTTGAAACCATAGCGGACAGAGGCTATGTCTTTAAGCTTTACCCCGGGAATTACCTGAATATTTAGGAAGTCATCTAATCGTTTGGCTTCATCGTCTGATTTAAGGAGAATATGGTTGTGTTTGCTGATGATTAATCCAGCTGGGATGTTTCGGTTTTTATTTGATATGGCTTTGGCAACGTCAAGCATTGACAAACCATAACGATTTAACTTTGTGGGATCTATTTCTATCCTTACTTCCCTTTGATAACCTCCAAAGACATCAACATCTGCAACCCCGGGTATATTCAAAAGATCGTCCTTTAACTCATTATCTGCTATCTGACGCACCTGAGCCATTGTGAGATTGCTTTTAATTTTAGGGCTTACGGCAAGAACCATAACGGGTTGAGTGGCATCGCTAATCTTATAAACCTGTGGAGGTAAAATATCTTCTGGCAGTTCGGTAAGGATCCTATTTATGGCGTTTGTTACATCAACGCTGGCAGCATCGAGGTCCTTTTCGTATTCGAATTCAGCAGTAACGACAGATACTTCGTCTTTTGATACGGAACTTACCTTCCTGACAAGGTCTATTGTATGGAGTTCTTCTTCTATTTTCCTTGAGATGTGATTTGCGATATCAATAGCCGATGCTCCAGGTTCTATGGTAACGACAGCTATTTGAGGCCTATTGGCATCGGGAAAAAGCTTTTTCGGAATGGAACTGAAGGAAACAATTCCTAATACGCAAAAAACCAGAACAATGGAAAGAGGGAAATGAGGTTTTTTAAACATCCTATCAATCAATTGAAACCTCCGTACAAACTAACGGGCAATTTCTACCGGCTGTCCGGCAGGTATCCTCATGAGGAAGCTTTCTCTTCCAGATATCAAAGTATCCCCGGGTTCAACAGATTCAGCGGAGAAACAGATGAATTGTTCATTTTTTCCTAAGAGTTTTATGGGAAATCTGGAAACTATTTTGTCTTTACCGACTTTTAACACATAGTTTTTTGATCCAGTTCGTAATAGGCAGGAAGTTGGAGCAATGATTCCTTCTACTGTTTTCGTTACAAGTCTTACTTCAATTTTAGTATGGTATGGAAGTCCGAAGGGAGATGATTTCATACGGATATTGCATATTCCCAAACTGTCTTTTGTTGCGCCTGGATAAAGAGAACTGACACGGGTCGTTATTTTTCTTCCGTTAAACAGGAGATAAGCGAGATGGCCGGTTTTTACCTGTATGAAATCTTCAGGTGCAAGCGGAACCACAACCTTGACCCCGTTTTTAGGATTGACCATGGAAAGGATAACCTTTCCAGGTACCGCAACGTCTCCTTCTGAAAGTAGTTTCTTGTGGACTATTCCATCAAAGGGGGCTCGAATTTCTGTATAGCTGAGAAGCACCTTCTCGGCTTCCTTTTCGGCCGAGAGGGCTTTTATGCTCTGTTGAAGGGCTTGTATACTTTTTTCCGTGGCCTTCAGTTCGGAAAGGGAAAGCTCGAAATTTTTTCTGGAGATATCGAGCTCTTCTTTTCCAATAGCCTTATTTTTATAAAGGATTTTGTTCCTATCAAATATGCCCTTGTTTGTAAAAACCGCTGCTTTAAGGCCAGGAATTTTGGCCCTTAATGCTTCTAGGTTACTACTTGTTGCCTCTATTTTGGCATCTATAGACCTTATACGTGCTCTTACGTCCCTGTCATCAATTTTTACCAGAAGCTCCCCTCTTTTTACCTTAGCACCATCATCGACGAAAATTCTTTCAATAAATCCAGTTACCTTGGACGCTATCTGCGTTTCTGTAACAGGGACTATTTCCCCGAGATATCTAACGTAAACATTTAGAATGCCCTTTTTGACATGAACAACTCGAACAACAGGGCGAAATTGTTGCGGTTTTTTCAAATGAGCCAGTTCTCTTTGTTTTCTTTTAATCAAAACCAACATGAGAGCCACAACAACTAAGACAATGAGAACAAACAAAAATCGCCTTTTTTTCATAACTTCACTTCCTTGTGCTGTAGACTTACCATCCATCTCATTACCCGGAAGGAATATATATCTTTTCCATCTTTTTGAAAACTAAAATCGCTTCCGAATAGATTTAATTTCCAGATTATCACCTACTCATGCTTCAGCCTTGTCCGGAATTTTGTGAACTTATCTGAATTAAATATCTTAATCTAACTTAATGCAAAAAACTTTATTAAGGATTTCTCATAAAATTTACCCAATTCATTTATTGGATCATTAATGCTTTTGTGTTATTAGTTAGATGAATTACAATATAGCTATTTATAAACGCCTAAACCGATAAATGGAGGTAGTAAAAATGCTGGCAAAAGACTATAAACTACGCATTTTTCGCCCCGAATGTAATCCAAGCTTTCAGTCTCTTCACTGTATTGCAGAACTTGACAATGATATAGGAGAAGTTATCCCTTATCTGAACGCTGAGCTTGGAGGATTTCAGTTTACGACGGATCCTCCATCTGTTTCTTTTAAGGTCCACGGTAAATTGATAACAGTTCATCCACGAGAAATAGCAGTTAATGCATTGAAAGATGAGGTGGAAGCTCGAAAGATTGTTGAGTGGATGCTGGGTGAAATAAATCGTGTGTGGGAGAATCGAGACAAGATTGTTCCCAAATACGAGGCTGCTCAGAGGCCCAGTATGGTTGAAATTCTAAAGTATCTACCGAAAACTAATTGTAGGAAATGTGGACTTCCCACATGTATGGTTTTTGCCACTCAGCTTGTAGAAGGAGCCAAGGCGGTGGATGATTGTCCTGAATTGAGTGAGGAATCTGCTAAGCGGTTAAAGGCTTATCTTGAGCCTTTCACGATAAATTTAGAGTTTTGAGTCTAATTTGGTTGTAAAGGATGAGCCAATATGCATTCCGAAAAAGAAGGGAAAAAGCGAATTCTATTTTTGTGTACGGGAAACGCTTGTAGAAGTCAGATGGCCGAGGCCTTTGCGCGACATTATCATGGAGACTGGCTTGAGGCTTATTCTGCCGGTGTAAGCCCTCATGGTGTTGATCCAAGAGCCATCAAAGCAATGGCTGAGATCGGAATAGACATTTCAACGAACCAATCAAAGCCGATAGAAACCTTTGATGATATGGAGTTCGATTACGTGATAACTTTGTGTGACAGTGCGGCTAAAGCGTGTCCTGTATTTCCGGCTAAGACCTTATACCTTCATGTTCCCTTTGACGATCCACCTATTTTAGCCATGAACGCCACGGATGAAGAAGAAGCCATGGAACATTACCGGAGGGTCAGAGAACAAATCAAAGATTTTATCAGGGATCTTCCATCTTTTTTGAGACGGCAGGAAGGTAATGGCTAATCAGCAAAAGTAAAGTGCACCCACGCCGGGTTACGTGAGTGCACTGCTTACACTGGATCGATTTTATATGCTAGAAGTATGCTCCGTAGATTATTCCAGCAATGGTAGACATTATTACCACGAGGGTAACGTAAGCTAGAGTTTTTTTAGTTCCCATAACACTTCTTATAACCAGCATATTCGGAAGACTCAGAGCAGGCCCTGCCAGAAGAAGAGCCAATGCCGGGCCTTTCCCCATTCCGGCGCCAAGAAGCCCTTGAAGAATTGGTACTTCCGTCAGCGTAGCAAAGTACATAAAGGCGCCAACAACTGATGCAAAGAGGTTTGCCTCCAGAGAGTTTCCTCCCACTAATCCGCTTACCCAATTGGAAGGAATCAATCCTTCATGACCTGGGCGTCCCAGCAAAAGACCTGCAACTAACACGCCACCAAAAAGAAGGGGCGTAATTTGTTTTGCGAAATCCCATGTGGACAAAAACCAGTCTTCCGTTTCTCCTCTCGTAGTGGTTAAGCATATTGTCAGGCAGATTATTCCTGCAGAGAAGGCAATAAGTGGCTCATGAGGAAATGAAAAAGCCAGCGCAGCAACAATTATAGCCGATATGCCAATTTTATAAGGTTTTACCCGAAACCACAAGACCAGCAATATACCATGGAATAAGGCAAAGATGCCTGTAAGCCACCACTTTATCTGGTAAATTGCATTCCAGAAGCCCACTGGCTGAGATGGTTTTCCCCAGGTCGCGAAAATCAAAACTCCCACCATGCTTGCAAAGTAAACCACATTTTGCCACAGAGGTCGTTCTACTTCCTGAGGAGGTAAGTGCATTGCAGCGGCAGCTTTTTCTTTTTCCTCCTGATAAAATAGAAAATGCATAGCCAAACCAATTATAATGCTAAATGATATGGCTCCAACTGCTCTGGCAACACCAAGTTCCAGCCCCAATACTCGGGCAGTAAGAACAATAGCCAGGATGTTTATGGCTGGCCCGGAATAGAGAAAGGCAATTGCTGGGCCGAGACCAGCTCCTCTCTTCCAAATTCCTGCGAAAAGAGGCAACACCGTGCACGAGCAAACTGCTAGGATCGTTCCAGAAACCGAAGCTACTCCATAGGCCAACACTTTTTTGGCACCCGCCCCCAGGTAGCGCATAACTGCTGCTTGAGATACGAAACATGCAATGGCTCCAGCTATAAAAAAGGCTGGAACCAAACACAAAAGCACATGTTCTCGAGCGTACCATCGGACTAAAGCTAAAGACTCGAATACCGCGTTTTTAAACCTGCTGCTTTCTATTGGTAACCAAAAAAAGAGCAAGAAAGTCCCTATCAG
>JALXAE010000102.1 GCA_026992355.1 Syntrophobacterales bacterium
GTGTATCATCTACTTGTACTACAGACATGAGACATTGTTTCGCATCATCTGTTGTTCCTGTTTTTCCCGCAATAACTTCTGCACGATATGCACTTATAAAACCAGCGGACAGAATGATCCAGATCAGCATTGTTACCACAATTGACCTGAGTATAATCTTATATCTTTTCGCGCTCAGGTTTTCCCACACACTTAAATGCGTTAGGCCTACACTATCCGCCAAAAAAATTCCCAGAATCAAGGCACTGCCGGACGAAGCAACAATCAAGGGGATTATAAAATGATTCAACCAAGCCGGAATCCGGAGCACACTATCACCAACCAACGCCGAGTGCGCTTGAGCCGCCAAAGCAGCATCTGCATACAAAAAAGCTAATAATAATATAAACTCTAATAAAGCACCCGCAATCCGCTGAAATTCAATAGAGGAAAGGTCTGAAATAGAACGAACAGATCCACGGTTTTCATTTTCATCACCCACCGCGGGCTCTAAAAGGGCCCACGATACCTTCCGCAAGCCTTCATAAAAGTCGTTTAAACCCTTTAAAGTCATTTCAAAAAACTCTTCTACAGCCTCAGGTAGTCTTTCCTTCAAATATTCTATAGTGACGCCGCTCTCTACCTTTTTTGAAGACACTTTTTTATAATTTTTCAAAATATTCTTCGCTTTCTTCTGAAGTTGGTCCAAAAAAATTTTCATAAACTCGTACGCAAATCCCAACCAGAACCAAACCACAACAAACGATAAGATTCGAACCCATAGATAATCCAATAATTGAGTTAGTTGAGCATCCATACGAGCCCTCCTTTATCTAATTTTATACATTATTGCCTATGGTTCCCTTAATAAATGAGCGATAATCTCAGCGTTTGTTTCTATAACACTCAAAAAATTAAATCTACGGTAGGCCTCAAAGTATGATCTCCATTGCCTCTTTTTGTCCTCACACTCTCTCACGTCATCACACGGAACTCCGGCGATCAAAATATGCATGTCAGTAACAACCAATACTTTTTCGTTATCAACGACCGATCCTGTATCTTCCATATCGGAAAATATTACAAGGTGATAGGATTCATAATTCCCGATATCTTGGTGGTAACGAATATAACGTGTCATTACCGTTAGAGCATCTAACAGAAAAGTATCACTTGCATTATCGGGCAATTCATTTAATATGTTTTGAACCTGCTCAGACATAGTCTCTGAAGCTGTTTTAAGAATGTTTTGCTGTTCTTCCTTCCATTCTTGAAAATTGCTAACATTTTTTCTATTATTATCAAAATTGGCACATGAAACCTCGCTATATTGCGCTGCGTACAAACACTGATGTTCTTGAATTTGCCTTCGACAAGCCTGAACAGTAGCCCGTGCCCTTTTACTAGCCGCGGCTTGACCAACAACGGAAACGGGTGATTCAACAGGCGTCGGTGTATAGCATGAACCGTTGTTATTTGGCGGAGGAGTAGGAGTGAAAGATAAAAAGTGGGGAGGAGGAATTATTTTTATATGCTGCTTCACAAAAAACAAATCTTCCGATGATTCATTTACTAAGCGTGAATCACCAATCCACCCTATATAAATTGTGTCTCCAGGCTGCAAATATTTGGGATTTCCAACCAATTCTCTTACAACATCTAAAACTTTGGGCAAAAATTCCTCATAAGAGCCTGAACGATCTATAAGAATGACGATCATTCTCCCTCTTGAACTTGGCAGTTGAGGGGAAAATGGAGTTACTTCTGGGCAAGGTGTAGGAGTTGCTTGACACAAAGTTGGTGTAAAAGTCGGTGTAGAAGATGGCTGCGACGAATCACACCCCGGGAACAACAATACCAAGAGGACAAACAGAACGATAAAAACAAACACACCTTTTGGTCTCATCGAGGTGTCCCTCCGCCCTTTTATGTAGACTTTGTAAGTTTACCACAAATCTCAA
>JALXAE010000103.1 GCA_026992355.1 Syntrophobacterales bacterium
TTTATATGGATATTATTTATTATGCTTTTTAATTGAGTTTCATCTACATCAAATTGATTAATCTCTTTTTCGATATTTGCAAGTCTTTCTTCAAGATTGGTGATATAGCTTATGTTTTGTTGAACAATGTTCGAATACATTAAGAGCGCGAATTTATCCACTCCAACTTTCTTATTGTCCTTGATCATCTCTTTTCTTAATTCGATTAATTCATTTGTATTCTTGTAAACATTTTTTATTTGACTTTCCAAACGGTTTCTTGTTTTAAGCATCTCATTCTTGTTTTTTTGCAAGGTTTTAAGCTTGGCCTTTACAAGCGCAATTTTATTTTTCTGTTCATTAATTTGCCCCTCAATATTAAGCCGTTGAATTTTGGCCTGCTGGATTGTTAACTCCAGATTGCTTATTTTTTGTTGTAAAAGTTTCCTGGTTATTTCTATTTCCTTTTTCAGATTTTCCTTTAAAACCGAGGCAAAAACATTAATGCAGCTTTGTAAAAGTCTGCAGCCCTCGTTGCCCTCCGGCCAATAAAGAGACAGATTTACAATCTGTGAGCCCCTTTTTGTGAAGGCCTTTATTTTAAATGAAGAGATATCTTTAATCTTGCTAGACTCCATCTCTTTTGGAGTTGAAAGGTAACCCTTCTTGTTAAACCAGAATTTTATGGCCTCTGGCGTGATACTGTGTTTTTCTTCGTTCGTATCAGTATAGCCAGTAATGCCCGGACGGATTTGGGCACTTATCTCGTAAAGCGGAGTAGCAAGCAGACAGTAGATAATACCTGCTGCAACCATCAAACAGACGATAATTGCCATGAGTGCCCTGTGACGCCAAAAAATGGCCAATATGTCTGCAAGGTCTATTTCGTCTTCAGACATGTCGGAAATAAAGCCTGTATCTGATAACGAATCGTTATGAGGAGTTTGTGATTTTTTATCTTCCATTTCCTGAGGTAGAATAAATTAAGGTTAGCAAAAATACAAATAGTAATTTTCTATAAGGAAATTCCAGGTAGAAGCTGAAAAAAAGCATTACACAAACTGCCACAAGCTGGCAACATAAAAACAGGCCCAAAACTTTTTGATCTTCATCCGAATAGGAACTTTTTTTGAAAATTAAGAAGAGAAGCCTTTTGAATTGGAAAATAATCAGTCCTAAAAGTGCTAAAAAACCTGGAAGACCCAGTTCAGCCAGATATTGGACATAATCATTATGAACCTTTTGTATCTGTATCTTCTTGTTAAAGGCCCGTTTTGTCAAATGGCTTCTGTAGAGCGGGTAATTGAACATCCAGTTTGCAGCACCAACCCCAAATGGATGATCCTTGACCATCTTGGTGGTATCAAGAATGACCTGGCCTCTGGCCGTGCTGTATAAAAAGGTCGTTGGATTTTTTATTAGGGGAATGATGCTTTTGGTTACCCTAAAATGAATGTAGTTCCAGTGTCTTTTGTTAAAGAGACGGATAGTTGCTCCGCTTACCATTAAAATCAGGAAAAATATCAAGGCTGCCCTAACGATTACATTCCAATGTCGTGTGGTTATTCCCCAAAGCAGCAAAAAAGCAAGGAGTCCAGTTGCCAATGAAGCATAGGTAGTCCTGCTTAAGGATATCGCTGTATAGATAAATTCCAAAAATATGACCAAGGCAAGAAGGGCAGTAACCAATTTCTTCTGTCTTTGAAGGGCCTGCCAGAACAAAAAACAGAGAAGAAAGAACTGGCTTGACAGGGACAAAAAACATGTATTTTTGGCACCAAAGGTGGATCCAAATTTCGTTCCTGGAATTGGCATTAGAAAGGAAATATTAAATCTGGTCTGAGTCAAGCCTATTGCGGTTACAAAGAAAAATGCTCCAACAACAGTCCATAAAGCCAGGTCTCTCAAGCGACTTTCTTTCGTAAACAAAGAGGACAAAATCAAAAACATTACCGTAAGTGTCAACCACTGGGCTGTTTCGTAGAGGGCCGCCTCCGGAACCATGGCCCAGAAGGTAGATAAGAAAGAGTAACCGCACAAAAAGCAAAGGAACCAAAATGTGGGCTCCTTATACGTGATTGTAAGGAGCTGTTTTTTACTATCTTTACAAAAAAAACAAAAAAAAGTTGCCAGGGCCCAAAAAAGTACTGTTATGGTAGCAAGTTTCACCTCTCGATATTCGGTGAAAATCCATTGTCCCTTAAAGGAACCTGGCATGAATGCAAAAGGAGGAAGAAATAAAAAAAGGAAAAGCAAAAGGGATAGAATGCGATGGGTCCATCCTGAATAGGGTTTTAGGCTATTTTTTGAAGAAGATGTCATTACCAACGCACAGGATGTGTGAGGCTAGTAAGTATAGCAATGGGATCAAACTACCTGGTAAAGTTTTTGAAGATGTCTTACACTGTTTTTATTGTTGTTTTTTTGGGCAAGCCAAACAGGATCCACCACTCCACACTGGGGTTGGTACCCGGATATGGTTCTGGCAAGGATCTTTCTAACCTTTTCCAGATCAAAGGCTTTGCAGGCCATATCAAGTTGCTTCAGCAGCCTCTGAAGTTTATCCCACTCAATGTAAATTTCCTTGGCCATCATTATCATGGGATGCTTTGTAGGTGATACCTTTTCACTGATAAGGAGTTCTTCGTACAGTTTTTCTCCTGATCTAAGCCCCGTAAAAACTATTTCAATATCTCCTGTTGGATTATTGGCATCTTTTAGGGTAAGTCCACTCAGCTTTATCATCTTTTGAGCAAGATCCATAATCTTTACCGGCTCACCCATATCAAGCACAAACACCTCCCCACCCTTTGCCATGGAACCAGCCTGTATTACAAGCTGAACGGCTTCTGGGATGGTCATAAAGTAGCGTGTGATTTCAGGGTGGGTAACAGTAACGGGCCCTCCCTGCTCAATCTGTTTCCGAAAAAGTGGCACCACAGAACCAGAGGAACCCAGTACGTTTCCAAAGCGCACCATTGTAAATACGGTTGGATGAAGATTTCTTTCAATTTGATGCTGTGACAGGGCCTGGAGCACCATTTCTGAAAGCCGCTTACTGGCCCCCATTATGTTTGTGGGCCTTACCGCCTTGTCTGTGGAAATAAGCAGAAACGTTTCCACACTACATTCAAGTGCAGCAAGGGCGGTATTGAGGGTTCCAAACAGGTTGTTTCTTAAGCCCTCTATAGGATTGTATTCCACTAATGGAACATGCTTATAGGCTGCGGCATGGTAAACTGTGTCAACATCGAAAACGGATAAGACGGTTTTTACCCTTTCAAAATTGGTAACAGACCCCAGTATAGGAACAACTTCGATGCGATTTTGAAGTTTCTGTTTTAACTCCGAGTCAATTTTGTAAAGGGCATATTCAGAATGTTCAAAGAGTATCACACGTTTTGGTTTAAGAGATGAAACCTGTCTGCACAGCTCAGAACCAATGGAGCCACCGGCCCCTGTTATCATTACGACCTTGTTTTTAATACACTTTTCCAGGAGATCTCTTCTTGGTGGAACTGTTTTTCTCCCAAGCAGATCCTCAATTGTAACCCGTCTGATGTCAGAAACAGTCACCCTGCCGGAAATTATGTCTGCAGCTGAAGGCAGGATTCGGTACTCCACCCCTACATCATCACAAATTTCAACAATATCTCCGATGGTTTTCTTATTTGCAGAAGGAATGGCTATAACAGCCAGATCAATGCCAAATTTTTTTGCAAGCTCGGGCAGGTCCTTGATGGTTCCTGCTACTGGAATTCCATGGAGTAGCCTTCCTTTTTTGTTCGGATCATCGTCTAAGAATGCCAAGGGCCTGTATTTTGTATCAACATGACGGATCATATCCCTTGCAAGCATCTCTCCCGCCTGGCCAGCTCCTATGATGATGGTTTTTTTGCCGTTATTCCTTAGGCCCCTGTTTTCTCTAACAAGTCTAGGAAGAATTCTCCAGCC
Source organism: Syntrophobacterales bacterium (assembly GCA_026992355.1). GTDB lineage: Bacteria > Desulfobacterota > Syntrophobacteria > Syntrophobacterales > Thermodesulforhabdaceae > JALXAE01. The sequence continues at coordinate 3,934 of JALXAE010000103.1, forward strand.
GCTAACCAGCAATACTACAAGCATAAGGTCAAGGGCAGGAATGGACCTTGGAAATCCTTGAAATCCGCTGAACTTCAAAAAGATGGCAAAGGTAGAAAGCCCTACACTGGCAAGACTGAATCCCAAAATGCGGGTTAAATCAGGAAGAGATGTAAAGCGGGGCATTAGCCGGTCAAGCCTGAAGCCCAGAAGACAAATAGCCTGAATTCCAAGTACCAGTGGTGCAAGATCAAGTGCTTGGTTAAAGAACCAGATGGGTATGTCAAAGCTGAACCTTAGCCAGTAGGCTCCAAACCAGGCAAGACATAAACAAAGAAGATCTACACAAACAAAAAAAGATTTTTTTACTAATGGAGAACTGTTAGCGGGAATTTCAGTAAGATCTTTAAATGTCATCCACTGCTCCAAGACAAAGACAACTTTGATTTAAAAGGAGTTTAATATTGTAAGTCAAGAGAGGCAATAGTAAAAACGCTCATCATAATGGAAGCAAACAAATAAATTTTCTATAATTTTGCTTTATAACAGGAACTAATAACGTTAACCACCCTAGAAATGTCCCTTTCTTCCATGGCCGTACCCGAGGGGAGGCAAAGTCCTTTTCTGAAAAGATTTTCGCTGATATCTGCGCCAATAAATTCACAATTTGAAAATAATGGTTGAAGGTGCATTGGTTTCCAAACGGGTCTTGATTCCATGTTTTGGGCCTCCAAGGCCTGTCTTATCTCTTCTTTGTCTGAACCGAATATTTCCGGATTCACCGTAATCACAGTGAGCCACCTGCTATGTGTTCCCCATTGGGCCTCTGGCATAAACTCAATGCCTGGAAGATCTCGTAAGAGTTCCACATATTTTTTAAAAATTTTTCGTTTCTTCTCAACTCTTTGGTCAAGGACCCTCAACTGACCGCGGCCTATGGCAGCCAAAACGTTACTCATTCTATAGTTGTAACCCACCTCTGCGTGTTCATAGTGTGGGGCAGGTTCCCGGGCTTGAGTTGAGAGTTTCCTTACGTGACTGGCAAGTTTTTCATCATTGGTAACGAGCATTCCTCCTCCTGAGGTGGTGATGATCTTGTTTCCATTAAATGAAAAAACGCCAGCCAAGCCAAATGTACCAGGGGAAGCACCTTTGTATTTCGCACCCAAGGCCTCTGCAGCATCCTCAATAAGTGGAACTTCGTACTTGTTGCAGACGGTCAAAATCCTGTCTATATGGGCACTTTGACCGTACAGATGAACCAGTACGACAGCCTTGGGAAGTGTGCCAGAACGGGCCATGCGATTAAGGGCATCTTCAAGCAGTCCAGGATCCATGTTCCAGGAGCTGCTTTCGCTGTCTATAAAAACGGGAGTGGCTCCCTGGTATAAAACCGGATTTGCACTTGCTACAAATGTAAGGTCAGAGACAATGACCCTGTCTCCCTGCTTTATTCCCAGATGGACCAGCGACAAATGGATTGCAGCAGTTCCAGAGCTAAGGGCAACTGCGTATTTGGCCCCTACCTTTTCAGCAAATTCCTCTTCAAAGGCGTCCACTTGAGGGCCTAGAGGTGCTATATAATTGGATTCAAAAGCCTGTCTTACAAACTCCTGCTCAAGACCTGACATGTGTGGAGGGGATAGGTAGAGCCGCCGATTCATTCGATATTCTTCTTGTCTGATTCTTTGAGTATTCTAACTGGAATACCTACAGCAGTTACGTTCGCTGGAATATCAACATTTACGAAGCTAAATGCGCCAACGACAGCATTTTCCCCAATGGTGACACCAGGCATAACCACACTATGAGAACCAATTCGACATCCCTTTTTTAATGTCACGGCTCCCTTTTTATCGTCTATGGTAGATACAGAATATATGGAACAGTGGGAACCGATCTGGACATTGTCTTCTATGGTCACTCCATACATTGCATTAATATAGGTGAAGGCACCGATATCCGTCTTGTACCCCAGCTTAAACCTTTTAATGTGCTGAACAATCCAGTTGTATTTTGTAGGTATCCCGTCTTTGATTTCAGGATACTGCCAATTTGAGAAACGTTCTGTTTGCGTCATCTTTTCGCTCACGCATCGCGCTGTCGGGTGTTATTAGAGCCCATAAATTTTTCCATGGTCACATGTCCTGGTTGGTTTATGCCCTCCCGTTTAATCAGGTGGCATATTGTGAGAAAAAGTATCCTGACATCGAGCCAAAAGCTTTGATTGTCAACATACCACACATCCAATTTAAATTTTTCTTCCCACGATAAGGCATTTCGTCCATTCACTTGGGCCCATCCGGTTATTCCAGGCTTAACCTCATGGCGCCGTGCTTGTTCAGGGCTGTAGCGATCAAGGTATTCCATAAGAAGCGGCCTTGGTCCAACGAGACTCATATCTCCTTTTAAGACATTCCACAACTCTGGTAGCTCATCAAGGCTAGTGCTGCGCAAGAAGCGACCCAATCGGGTGAGGCGTTGCTCGTCGGGAAGCAGGTTGCCCTGCTCATCTCGCTCGTCGGTCATGGTACGAAATTTGTACAAAGTAAATGGTTTTCCAAGCAACCCAGGCCTTTTTTGCCTAAATATCACAGGAGAACCCAATTTAATCCTTACTAAAACGGCCAAAAAAATAAGAAGTGGGCTTAAGAGAATTGATGAGAGCATAGCCAAGATCAAATCCAGCAGGCGCTTGCCAGGATATTCTTTTTGATCCATTTTTTTACATGTATGAAGTGGTACCCGATTTTTGTACAACTTTTCGTTAATTTTATGTTCGCCTCCGCCATCTGTTTTCATGCTGCACAGGCAAAATCATATACCTCATCTGGAGTCTTGTAAGACAGACTTTGATGGAA
>JALXAE010000104.1 GCA_026992355.1 Syntrophobacterales bacterium
CCTTGAAACTTGACGATTATATTAATGTTACATACACTGACGGAAAAAGCAATGTTTCTCTATATATTGGATATTATTTTTCAAACAAGAAATTAGGTGCTGCTCATGATCCCATGGTTTGTTTTCCTGGCCAGGGTTGGACAGTTCTAGGAAACGAGAAAGGAAAAATTGAAGTTGACCACTCAAGCTCTTCCGCTGTCAAATATTCCAGCATGATAGTGAGTAAGGGAAACCGAAAAGAGTTGGTAATTTATTGGTTCCAATCTTACGATAGTTCTAGTCCAGACACGTTTTCGCAGAAGGTACATGCATTTTTTAATAATTTTTCCAGGCATGCCCATGGTAACGCTTTTGTGAGAGTGACTGTAAGTCTTGAAAATACATCCCTTGGTCAGGCACAAAAGATTTCTGAAAAATTCATAAAGGCCTTTTACCCAGTTTTTTTGGCTTATATTTATAATAGTTAATAATATTCTATGACAGTAATTATTTTCTGGACTTCGATCTTATTCATTTTTTATATCTATGCGGGCTATCCTCTGACAGTGTTTATACTTTCAAGATTTCTTAATAGATGTGTTAGAAAGTCAGCTATTTGTCCATCTGTAAGCATTCTAATTGCAGCATACAATGAAGAAGATAACATAGAAGCTACTATCAGAAACATGCTGCATCTAGACTATCCTGTAGATAAAATCGAGATTATAGTAATTTCAGATGAGTCAACAGATGGGACCGAAGACATTGTCAAGCAGTTTGATTCCAGTAAGGTACGGTTATTGCGTCAAGAGCCGCGGGCTGGGAAAACTTCAGCACTTAACATGGCAGTTCCCAAGGCAAAGGGCGAAATCCTGGTCTTTTCCGATGCCAACTCAATTTATGCAAAGGACGCTCTCCATCATTTGGTTAGTAACTTTGCTGATCCCACTGTGGGCTATGTCACGGGCAAGATGATATATGTAAACCCTGATGGGTCGCCCATTGGTGATGGCTGTTCTGCATATATGAAATACGAAAATTTCTTACGAGAAGCCGAAACAAAGGTTGGCTCAATAGTGGGAGTCGACGGGGGAATTGACGCAGTGAGAAAAGAGCTTTATAGGTCCATGAACCCGGACCAACTGCCTGATTTCGTTTTACCTTTGATGGTTGTTGATCAGGGTTACAGGGTTGTCTACGAACCTGCTGCGATCCTCAAGGAACCTGCGCTCAAAGCGCCCAGGGATGAATACAGAATGCGCGTCCGTGTCTCTCTCCGAGCCCTCTGGGCCCTATGGGACATGCGCCACCTCCTCATCGCCAGGCGCTCCCAGCATTCCCACGTTCATCCCTTCACACGCTCTCACGTTCCCAATTCCGCCGCCTCCCAGCCTCCCAGCTTCCTAGCTTCCCAGCCTCCTAGCCTTTACGCTTACCAACTCTGGTCTCACAAGGTTCTCCGCTATCTTGCTTTTGTCTTTTTGATAGTTGCATATTTATCAAACATGATGCTCTGGCATGCCTCTTTGGGATACAAGACCTTGTTTGTCGTACAAAATATCTTTTACCTGGCTGCACTCGCAGCCCCAATCCTCGAAATATATGGTTTCAAGTCCCGGGTCCTCTATTTGTCCAATTACTTTACTCTGCTAAACGCTGCGTCCGCCCATGCCTTCATCAAATTCCTACTCCGCCAAAAAATGATCACCTGGACACCGAGGAAAGGATGACGCAGTAAAGTAGGGAAGCTATGAAGATGGGAAGGTGAGAAGTTGAGTCCCTTTATATCAGAGGGGAGAATAAAAGGGCATGCCGCAGAGAATAGAAAGAGCACGAGATTTAGACGTATATAAAGCGGCTTTTTCAGCGGCCATGGAGATTTTTCGGATTTCGAAAGACTTCCCTTTTGAGGAAAGGTATTCCTTAACCGACCAGATAAGAAGATCCTCGAGATCCATATGCTCAAACCTTGCTGAAGCATGGCGAAAGAGGAGGTATCGCGCTGTATTCGTGAACAAGATTTCTGATGCCATGCAAGAAGCCTCAGAGACTCAAACATGGTTGGACTTCTGTTTGGCGTGCGGCTACATAGATGAAGAAACTTTTGACCGCTTAGACATTGAGTATGAAAAAATTCTGGGTATGCTCAACTCAATGGAAATGAAGGCTGACAAATTCTGCTTTCCGGAGGAAAAATGACTCACACCTTCCCACCGTCCCACGTTCCCAACCTCATCCCTCGGCGCTTTGGGTTTTCAAAATGAAGATCCTCCATCTCATCGACTCCGCTGGTCTCTATGGCGCAGAAGTCATGCTTCTCCACCTCATAGCCGAGCAAATAAAGCAGGGTTTGCAGCCAATCATTGCAAGCATTGGGGAAAAGGGGATTGATGAAAAGCCTCTTGAGAAAGAAGCAAAAAAAAGAGGTTACAGAGTCGAAAAATTCAGGATGGCCCCAGGGCCGAATTACCTGGGGGCACTAAACATACTGAGGTTTGCATGGCACGAAGGTATAGATATTCTTCATTCCCACGGTTACAAGGGTGATATTCTCTTTGGTTTTATTCCCGGAAAAATTCGGCGAATTCCCATCATTACCACTGTCCACGGCTACACGAGTACAGGAAATGGATTTAGCCGGATGAGGGCCTATGAGTGGCTCGATTCCAAGGCGCTCCGCTTTATGGATACAGTTGTGTTTGTGAGTAATGCGATGAAATCCGATCCTCGGTTCAAACACCTTAACCCATCCAAAGTCCACGTCATCCACAACGGCATTCCCCTCACCACCTCCGACTCACCTTCCCACGCTCCCAGCTTCTCAGCCTCAGATGCTGCTGATCTCGATCAGCACATCCTCCACTTTTGCACCAATACTTTCACCCTCGGCTCCATCGGTCGCCTCTCGCCAGAAAAAGGATATATATACTTGATAAAAGCACTGAAAATAATCAGAGACAAAGGCCATGATGTCCGGCTAGTTATCATAGGAGAAGGAGGGGAGCGCCCCAAGCTGGAAACAGAAATTAGCAGATTAGGTCTCAATGACCACGTGTTGCTCCCTGGATACAGGGCTAATGCCAGCTCCTATCTTCCATATTTTGATGTATTTGTTTTGCCATCTCTCACTGAGGGCCTGCCCATGACGATTTTGGAGGCAATGAGGGCTGGTATTCCAATTATTGCTAGCGGCGTGGGTGGTATTCCAGAAATAATGCATTTTGGCAAGGGCGGCGTGCTTGCAAATCCTGGAGAAGTAGAACATCTCGCAGAGGCAGCCATATTTCTATGGCATCAAGAAGAAAGCAGGCGAAATTTCGTCGAGAAGTCAAAGAGAAATTTCTATGAACATTACACAAGCCAGGCCATGGCGGTGGGCTATCGTCGTCTTTACAGGCACTTAATGAATTCCTGGCTTGAACTATTCTCAAGGTAGAACTGGTCCTCTATTTTGAGCTGCTGTTAAATTAGCAAAGGAAAAAAATAAAGAATGTGTGGTATCTGCGGTATTTATAATTTTCAGTCGGACGAACCAGTGGATGCAAATATCCTAGAGAGAATGAACTGCTCCCTAGTCCGCAGGGGTCCAAATGACGAAGGGGCTTTCATTGACCAGAATGTGGGTCTGGCAATGCGGCGTCTCTCCATCATCGATTTAGCAAGCGGAAGACAACCGATCCACAATGAGGACAAAACTATCTGGATTGTGTTTAATGGAGAGATTTACAATTACCGGGAACTTAGAGATCTCTTGATAAGCAAAGGCCATAAATTCTACACCTCAAGCGATACAGAAACAATCGTACATCTCTATGAGGAATATGGACCCAGGTGTCTCGATCACTTACGAGGTATGTTCGCAATCGCCCTCTGGGACTCCAAGAACAATACGCTTTTCCTAGCTCGAGATCGCGTAGGTATTAAGCCCCTTTTTTATACTATTTTAAATGGTGAGAAAATAATCTTTGGATCAGAAATCAAAGCCATATTGGAACATCCTGAAGCTCGGGCAGAGATTGATCATCAAGCTCTCGATGCGTACTTCGCGTATCTGTATATCCCGGCACCATTAACAATATACAGAGGAATTAAAAAACTAGATCCGGGGCACTATATTAAGATAACCGCGCACAATATCACTGTTCGCCAATATTGGGATGTAACTTTTGATCCCGACTTCAGTAAATCCGAAAAATATTTCCTTGAGGGCTTCTTGGAGTTATTTCAGGAAGCGGTTAGGCTTAGGCTGATCAGTGACGTGCCACTTGGTGGTTTTTTAAGCGGGGGAGTTGATTCCAGCATGGTGGTCAGCCATATGGCGTTGAATTTAGATGAACGGCCAAACGCCTTTACAGTAGGATTTGTTGGAAGCACTGGAGCGTATTTGGATGAAAGGCCATACGCAAGACTCGTCGCTGAAAAATACAATCTGAATCATGAAATGATAGACGTCGATCCGGACATTACAACAATCTTAGATCCCCTTGTTAGTGCATTCGATGAGCCCTTTGCCGATGATTCCATCATTCCCACTTATTATATATGCGAGGCCGCCAAAAAAAAAGTAACAGTGGTTTTGACTGGCCTAGGGGGAGATGAGTTGTTCGGCGGTTACGAAAGGCACTTAGGTTTCCGCTTGAGTCTCCTTTACGATTGGATTCCAAGATTCCTTTCTCGATCTATAATCAAGCCAATTCTTGTATCGCTTCCTGAGTCAAAAAATGGGAGCAGTCGTATTGATCATATAAAAAGGTTTGTCCGGGCCTCGGAATTACCGCTGGATCAGAGGTACGCAAGCTATGTGACCACCATGGGTGCGCATGATAGGGCGAAACTCTTCAGAAGAGATATTAGAAACAAGATCGATTTTAACCAGACGGCTGATTTAATGTTTTCTCATTTTAACTCGAGGGATGTGTCACCAGATCCCTTGGATTATGTATTTTATCAGGACTTCAAAACGTATCTGCCTGAGGACATATTGGCTCTTACGGATAGAATAGGAATGCACCACTCTCTCGAGCTTCGAGTTCCCTTCACAGACCACAAGCTGGTGGAGTTTTGTGCAAGCATTCCATCAAAATATAAGATAAAGTGGTTCCAAAAAAAATTTCTACTCAAGAAAGCGGCTTTGAGGTACCTCCCTAAAAAAGTCATCTACCACAAGAAACAGGGATTTTCCTCTCCAATGGCCACATGGCTCCAAAAAGACCTCAGGACCTTTTGCGACCGTACACTTTCAAAACAAGAAATCGATAAATACGGAATTCTGAACTGGGTTTTCGTTGATCGTATTCTAAAAGAACATATGTCCCTGAAGGAACGGCATGATAAACTCATCTTCGCTATAATCATGTTCCAGAAATGGCTAGAAAAGGCTGATTTCACATAAAAAGTGCTTTAAGTGGGGATTGAGAACGGTGATTTCTGGTATCCAGATTAAACGTCGAATTTCCGAATTTTTTAAATTTTTTATAGAAGTGTATTATAATTCTCTGTGCAAAAGACATTTTGCCAATGGCTGACAGTCGCCAATAAGATATGAAGAACCATAATAGTTTTACCTGCAAAAATCGGCTTACCTGTGGCGCGCACAAAATTGGAGTAGGATTGGTTTATAATTGGGATTCTTAGATGTCCACTTAGGAGGTTCAAGTATGAGATTTTTTTTATTATGTATACTAATTTTTAGTATTATATGTTGTAGACAATCCAATAACGCTAGGGAGTTGCAAGATATGTCCTATCTAATCAGTACAAACAGTGTTTCTGAAACTTTGTCGAATTTATCCGATAAGAAAATTTTCTTTGCCCACCAATCTGTTGGATTCAATATTATAGACGGCATTAAGGATTTGATGAAGAGTTCTTCTGTTAAATTATCCATCGTTGAACTTAAGAAAATCCACCCTCTCACCGAGTCAGGTTTTTATCATGCAAGGGTAGGCAAAAATGGGGATCCATTTTCTAAGATAGATGATTTTGCTAAACAGATTGACGCTGGCATAGGAGGCACTGCTGATATAGCCTTTTTGAAATTTTGTTTTGTAGATATTCGTTCCCAAACAGATATCCAGAAAGTTCTAAATTATTATATCCAGGTCATGGAGAAACTGGAAGAGAAATATCCACAGACGAAATTTGTGCATTTAACAGTGCCATTGAGCACTACCATCACGACCTGGAAAACAAGAATTAAAATATTAATGGGCAAAAAAGATATCTGGGAATATGATAGCAATATCCGGAAAAACGAGTACAATCGTATGTTAAAAAATCATTATGCAGGAAAAGAGCCCGTTTTTGATTTAGCTGCATACGAATCCAAATTGCCAGATGGACGACGTTCCAAATTTACTAAAGATGGTAAAGACTATTTTGACCTTGCATCCGAATATGCTCATGACGAAGGTCATCTTAATGAAAAAGGTCGGAAATGGATAGCTAAGCAATTCTTGTATTTTTTATCCGAATTAAATTTATAGCTATCCCATAATTGCTTAGAAAGTGGTAATGTACTTGTATTTCATTAAAAAATTTTTGCGACCCGCGAGATTGTCTACCATTTTGACAAATAACTCTGGTTTCTTTTTATGCCATTTTTTTTTAAGGCATTCGATAGAGCTGATATTTCCAAGCGCTCTTTGCGGCGTGTAATTATTATAAATCTGCACATATCTTTTGAGTGTAGTGGCTAGATCCTCGGAAGCCCTAAAATGAGAGGTAGCTAGGATATCCCTTATCCGACCATTGAATCTTTCTACCAT
>JALXAE010000105.1 GCA_026992355.1 Syntrophobacterales bacterium
AACGATTCCCCTGGGAGACGGTTGGAGTATCACTGGGTCATGAGTACAGGTCCCGAATTCGACGTCATCGTCGCCGGCGGCGGTCCCGCCGGCTGTACCGCCGCCACCCTGCTGGCCCAGTACGGCCACCGGGTGCTGCTGTTGGAGAAGGGCAGCCATCCGCGTTTTCACATCGGCGAGTCGATGCTGCCCTACGCCGAGCCGGTGATCCGCCGCCTGGGGCTGGACTGGGGCGAGGGCAACGTGTTCAAGGCCGGGGCGGTGTTCATCGACGAAGCCACGGGCCAGGAGATGTTCTTCCAGCTCAGTGGCGAGCACCGCGCCTATCAGGTGGAGCGCAGCCGCTTCGACCGGCTGTTGTGGGCCAACGCCGCCCGCCACGGCGTGGTCTGCCGCGACCGGTGTGCAGTGGAAGCGGTCCGCTTCGACGCCGATCAGGTGGCGGTGACCACCCCCGCCGGCGATTTCCAGGCCCGCTACTTCATCGACGCCACCGGACGCGCCGCCCTGCTGGGCCGCCGCGCCCGCCGGATCGAACGCATCGACCACCTGGGCCGCTTCGCCCTCTACAGCCATTACGCCCCGGTCCAGGGGGCGCTGGCCGACGAACTCTACGCCCACGGCAACATCTGGATTCTGATGGTGGACATCGGCTGGATGTGGGTGATCCCCCTGGCGGGGCGCAAGGTCAGCATCGGCCTGGTGTCCAAATCGAAGCGTCCTGCCGGCATGGACACCACCGCCCTGTTCCAGCGCTACGTGGCCGCCTCCCCGCGCCTGCAGCGCCTGCTCGCCGGCGCCCGCCGGCAACTGCCGGTCCAGGCCGAGGCCAACTTCAGCTATCTCAACCGCCGCCGTTACGGTCCCCGCCACATCAGCATCGGCGACGCCGCCGGCTTCCTCGACCCGGTGTTCTCCTCCGGCGTGTTCCTCGCCCTCACCGGCGCCGCCCGCGCCGCCGACCGCATCCACTCAGGGCTGGAAAGCGGCACCGAAGGCGACCCGGAACTCCACCGCCCCGACGACCCGGCCCACACCCTGGGTTTCAACACCATGTACGCCTTCGTCGAACGCTTCTACCAGTCCGACCTGATCCACAACGTCTTCTTCGAAGCCCACCGCGACGCCGCCATCAAACAGGCGATCAGCGAACTGCTGGCGGGCAATCTCTGGAGTGGGGGGAATCCGTGGCAGGAGACTTTGTTGAAGGGGAGGTTTGGGTTGGGTGGTGGGGGATGACCTGGCAAATAGCACCGCTACATCGCCCGTGCCGAATCCGTCTATGTCACCTTCGTGCGCCCTGATCTGTCCCTGTGGCGGGGCTCCCGAACTCGTCTGCTTGACATGGGCTGCAATCAATTATATTCAAGATAACGAGATCGAATGCCTGCCCTGGTGGGAGGAGTGCTTCCGCAAGGAGAAGAACTTCTTCTAGCCCCGGGTGAGTGAGTACCAGACGGGTGGGGCGTTAAGTTGGGATTGAGAGGATGGTGGGATAGGTGGATTCTGGTGTTATCGGGTTAGGCAGAATCCGTCTATTGTCATAACATCTGATTCTGTTTATTTCACTGTTAGAACTCAAGGAAGCATAAGTGGAAGAATCAGAGATAACAAAGGTTCAGAAGGCGCTTGGCGAGCCTCTTATGCCAGAGTTCACTGATTATATGAGGCGAGTTCGAAGCATCTTAGTTATTGTGAATCTAATTTCTATCGGTGTTGTAATAGGTGGCCTTGAAATAGATCCGTCATCATCAGTTCTCGGTATCCGATTTCAAGGTCTTTCTAATGAGATGATTAGAAAGGGACTATTGCTCACCAATGCCTATCTGTTAATTCATTTCGGCTGGGGAAGTTTCGATAGCTGGCTTGAATGGAGTGCAAGACTGACAGGAACGCGAGTTGCATTCGTTACAACTGGAAGGTTTTCTAGTGAACATGGTGATTACCCTTCGGATCCTCGCCAATCAACGCTTTATAATTGGTGGAAAGATAACGCAATAAGAATCTCATCTTTAACTGAACCGCTTGAATCAATGGAAAAAAAGCTATCTGCATGGGAGAAGAGGGTTGAGGAGGAAATTCTAAAAAACAACCCAAATCTCATGACTGTTGTTCAGTCGTTTCAAGAGATTAGGGGGAATATAAACGATCTCAATCAAAAAATAGAAAATGTGCAGAAAAGTATAACGGCATTGCGAATCCCAGCTTCTCTAGAGCGATTTGACAGTCGATTTAGACTAATGCTGAGGAGTCAAAACTTACGCTGGCTAATTCTGGAACTTTCATTCCCACTAATTCTAGGTTGTTGGGCGGTTTGGCTTCTTGCAAATGAGTTCTAACAATGCGCTCGTTCGGACGCAAACTACGCTGCGCTCCGTTTGCGCCGCACAGCTTTATCGTTAGCTGTAAGGAGAAGGCATGATAAAAGAAAGGATTGAAATCCTAAGGAAAATAGAACAAAGAAGGGACTCTAAAGCAATTTTGTACGTTACTGGTGACAGGCCTGGATTAGAAACTCAAATCCACCAAGAAGTGTATGATTACTTTGTCAATATTTTAGATGAAATTGGGGTTGTTAATAAGATATCTCTGGTTTTATACACACGTGGTGGAAATACACTTGCTGCATGGTCAATTGTAAACTTAATACGCCAGTTCTGCGAAGAGTTTGAGGTAATTATACCAAATAAGGCTCAAAGTGCTGGCACCCTTATATCAATCGGAGCCAATACTATTGTGATGACAAAACAAGCCACCCTAGGTCCTGTCGATCCATCTATAAATACACCATTAAATCCTCGAATTGAAGGAGCCCCACCAGATGCTAAGGTTCCTGTAAGCGTGGAGGCTGTAAATGGTTTTCTGGAACTTGCAAAGTCAAATATGAATGAACTGGATACAAATGCGATAAAAGATCTTATCATTCAGCTATCTCAAAAGGTGCATCCTCTTGTTCTCGGCGAGGTGTTTAGATCGAAATCGCAGATTCAAATGTTATCAACAAAGCTATTGTCTAGAAGTGGTATAGACGATAATAAAATTGAAGGTATTGTGTCTTTCCTCTGTTCTGAATCTGGAAGTCATGATTACACAATTCACCGTCGCGAGGCACGTGATTTGGGGCTGAATATTGAGAAGCCAAACTATGAATTCTATTCTGAAATCAAGGCATTATATGACGATTTTTCGGCAGAGCTAAGACTTACGGAAAGGTGGGATCCAATTCGAGAACTTGGGAACAATGATCATATTACTTACACTAACAAAAGGTGTTTGATAGAATCAACGACTTGCAAATCTTACTATTTTTCAACAGAAGGAGAAATGAGGAAAATACAACAGGGACAACAGGTTCAAATTCAGGACAACAGAACATTTGAAGGATGGAAAGAATATGAAGCTATTAGTTAATCAAAACGTAAATTACGCCAACCATACAAATTCGAGCGCTCCAAAATGGAGTAATTCAAGTGCGGCAAGTGACAGTCTCTCAACAATCGTTCGCAATAAAATAATAGTAATACCTGAAGTCCCAACGGTAGAGAAGGAACAGAAAAGTGACGAACAGCTAACAAAGCGTTTCACCTGACCGCTATTGCGCTGCGCTCCATAGCGGCAGGTGAGCTTTATCGTTAGCTGTCAAAAACAAACATGGTGACAACACCAAAAAGTAGGAAGAAATGGATAAAACTGTAATAGAAAAATATCTGGACCAGCAGAAAGTAAAAGCTGTAGAAAAGTTTGATTTTTCTAAATCAACAATAAGTTATTCTAAAGAAATCAAGCAAAACCGTGACATTAAAAAAATCACAGGTGATGAAGAAATAGTCCGTGCTTATATTCTTACGAAGTTAGTTAATATTCTTGGATATAAGCCTGAAAATATTGAAATTGAAAAAGAATATGATATTGGCAGACCAAAGGTAAACAAGCCAAGAATTGATGTTATTGTCAGAGATAAAGAGGGCAATGCCTTTCTTTACATAGAGTTAAAAAGCTCTGAAGACTACGAAAAAGACAAAGATGAAGTTATAGAAAAACAACTATTTAATCTAGCTTCACAAGAAAAAGGGCAAGGGTTCGATGTAAAGTATCTCGTTCTCTATTCTTTTGACATAGTTAATGATGAAATCAAAGATAAATGTATCATCATTGATTATGAAAAATATACATCATTCGATTCATGGAAAGATGAAAGAAACTACGCTGATGAAATTCCTGCCAGATATGGTAAAGCTCAAAAAGAACCGTATATCAAAGGTGGTAAAAAAGACTTAGAAACGAATTTTAGCCACGAACAATTAGAAAGCCTTAGAAAAAATTTACACAATGTCTTGTGGGGTGGTGGTGGAACGGATGATAACGAGGTTTTTTCATCATTGACGAATCTTATCTTGGCAAAAATTCAAGATGAGAGCGAAAAAAAGAAAAACGAAAAATATGATTTTCAGATTTTTGCTTACGCAAAAAAAGGTGATGATGAAGACGATGAGTTTGAAACAAAAGAAGAGTTATTTGAGCGTATAAATAGCCTTTATCGCAGAGCCTTGAAACAGAGGTTGAATATCCTTGATGAAAAGAAGCTAAAAAAATCTTATGTAATAGATGAAAATAAATTTTCATTGGCAAAACTAAAATATACAGTTCAAGAACTAGAAAAATACTCCTTTGTTGATGGTAAAAATAGCTTTGATGGTAAAGATATACTTGGCGACTTCTTTGAAGGAATTATCAGAGAAGGCTTCAAACAAACAAAAGGACAGTTTTTTACCCACATCAATGTCGTTCGCTTTCTTCTGTGGGGTTTACAACTAGACAAACTGGCGATTGACCGTGTGAATAACGACTTGGAAATTCCCTATTTAATTGACCCAAGTGCAGGTAGTGGTACTTTTTTAATTGAGTACATGAAGTTTATTACCAAAAACCTTAAATACCGATTTAAAGATAAATTGGATGATACCAGAGATGTTGGAGATCATTTTGATCAATGGTTTATGCCAGACCACAGAGAAAATAAATGGGCTAAAGATTATATTTATGGTTGTGAAATAAACTTTAATCTTGGTACTGCCACCAAAGTGAATATGATCTTGCACGGTGATGGCTCAACCAACATTTTTGTAAAAGATGGCTTATTGCCATTCAAATACTACGACAAGGAAACAGCTCCTAATTTCCTAAAACAGTATGAGCAAGATAATCTGTATTTGGGTAAAGAAGTTAATAAACAATTTGATGTAATTATTACAAATCCACCGTTTAGCGTGGATTTGGATAACGAAACCAAAAAGAATGTAAAAAGAGAGTTTGTTTTTGGGGATAAAAAGAACTCTGAAAACCTATTTATTGAAAGATGGTATCAGTTATTAAAGCCAAATGGTCGGCTTGGCGCCGTTTTGCCAGAAAGTGTTTTTGATACCACAGAAAACAAATATATTCGTCTATTTATCTACAAGTATTTCAAAGTAAAAGCAGTTGTATCCCTTCCTCAAATTACCTTTGAGCCTTATACATCAACTAAAACCAGCTTGCTTTTTGCTCAAAAGAAAACACCGGATGAAATTGAAAAGTGGAATGACTTATGGAGCAAATACTCTAACGAGTGGAGTTTGCTCAAAACAAGATGTGAAAAAGAGATTGAGCATTTTATCAAAGGTAAAGCTATATCAAAGCGTTGGGCAATAGCCAAAGAGACAGAAAGTAAACGCAAAGAAAATGTGATACGGTTACTAAAAGACTGTATTGAAGAAGCTGATACAGCTTTGACCTTGAAAGATTTGGTAGAAAAATACCAAGAAGAAATAACCGAACTTTGTAAATTTGACAAGGACACAAAAGATAGTTTTGGTTTTGTAAATACATGGTGGGTATTTGGTGAAGTTTCAAAAGAGCTTGACTACTCAATATTTATGGCAGAGGTTGACCATGTAGGTTACAAGCGCACCAAGCGGGGCGAAAAGCCGATGCCTAATGATCTATTCCGTTTGAACGCAAAAGGCGAGATAGCCGTTGATGATGGTGTAAAAGAAAAGGCATTGGATTTTTTGAGGGATGTCAAATGGGATTAAGACAATTTAACGTCTCGATTGAGCAACTTTCAGCAGAAGAATCTTTACGGTGTGATGTAGATTTCATTGATTTCAGTCGAACTCCTAAAGAAAAGTCTGTATTATTCGGTAAGTTATTTGATGTTGTGGAATCTGAAAAAAAGGATCGCTTATCTCTAATTGACAACATAGAAGATGTGCCATTTCTATACGCAGAAATTGGAAATGTAACAAAACAAGGGGATGTTGAAGCTGTTACATTAAATTTTTCCATGAGAGATGAGCTTGTCGAGGATTACTTCAAAAAAATCGAGAAAGGTGATATTCAAACAGCAAGTACAGGAAACATATTGCTTGCAAAAGTAAGGCCTAATTTAAAAAAATATGTTTTTGTAGAAGATGAACTTTCAGAAATATACTACACAACCGCATTTATCCAACTTAAACCAAAGAGATTAAACAAACTTCTCTATTATTCCTTTAGAACCATTTTTTTTGAAAAACTAATGTCTATTGTCAGACATGGTAAAGGCTATCCAACATTAAAGGTTGATGATCTTTTTTCTCTAAAATTAGATTCTAATATAATTGATATTTTCGAGAGAAAAGAAAAAGAATTATTAAAAAGCATTGAGCTAATAGAACAAAAAATAAAAAGTCTCAAATTAAAAGAAAAAACCGGTAA
>JALXAE010000106.1 GCA_026992355.1 Syntrophobacterales bacterium
CAATTTTTTATGCTGATCATTTAGTTCTGGTAAGGCAAATTCGCGATATGGAGGTTCCGATACATGGATATTTAGGACCGTGGGGTATAGCATACAGCAGCTTTTTAAAACAAATGCAAAACAAAGCTAATGGCTTATTCGGGCTTTCTGCATGGCTCAGGACTTATGCCTATCCCGGAAGCGAAAAAGAATCAGAAAAATTTGTGAAAGATTATATTAAGAAATTCGGAAGATCTCCTACCACAACCTCCATGCATGGATATGTAGCCGCAAGGGTCATTACCGAAGCTTTAAAAAGACTAATCAACTCCGGAAGGAAGATTGGCGCTCAAGGTTTAGCTGTTACTATCAGAGAAACGGATATGACTACTCCAATGGGTCGAGTCAGATTCGATAAAAAAGGCGATCCTATGTACTACAGCCAGATGGTTGTTCAAATACAAAATGGTGATCTAGTGATTGTGTATCCTGAAGACAGGGCAACAGGAACATTAAAATATCCGTCCTTTTAAATAATCATCCCATTATATGCAGATTCTTATGAATCAACTAATTCCTTTGCTATTACAGGCCTTCACTCTCGGTAGTTTTTACACTCTTATAGCACTAGGATTCGCCCTTATTTTTGGAGTAACAAACGTTTTAAATATTGCTCACGGTGAATTTATTATTCTTTCAGGTTATGTAGCCTACTACACAGAACGAGTTTTGGGTCTTGGATTCTGGCTAACTCTACCATTCTGTATAATCATTTCCACACTTGTTTGTTTTTGTCTTATATTTGTAACTCCTAAAAACAACCACGAAGGTGAGCTCCGATCTTTAATTATTACCTTCGGAATAGCTCTGGTTTTGCAAAATGTTTACCTGGGCTTGTTTTCCGCAGATTATCGTATAATTTTTCACAACCAAAAATTTTTCCACCTCCTACACAGTAAGCTCGTTATTGGCTCATTACAAATTCTTTTAATATTTCTTTCCCTTGGCACCGTCCTTTTACTTTTTGTTTTTGCCAGGAAAACCTTTGTAGGAAAAGCGTTTAGAGCAACAATTCAAGACCGCTACACCGCTCGTCTCTTAGGTATACCCATAAAGAAAATGCAATATCTGGCTCTTCTGCTTGGCGGGATTGCAATAGGATTGTCTGGACCGCTTTATGCGAGGATATCCTACGTACATCCATTCGGTGGTATTGAACCCACCCTGACAGCAATGGTAATTACTCTTTTTGCCGGAAAAGGACATATAAGAGGTTTATTGTACGGAGGTTGGATTCTTGGGTGTGTAGAAACTCTATCATCGTATTTTTTGGGCACAGAATGGAAAGAACTATTTGGTGCTCTGTTTCTCATAGGTATTCTAATATGGAAATATGATCAAATTTACGAAAAGCAACACGCATAAAGGAATTATAAATGGCAAAGATAACGGTTAATCTCTTCGGTGAACTCCAGGAAGGGCACCGTGCAAAAGGAATCTCGCCTGTAAATTATTATTTTTTTATCACTTCGCACGAAACAGTAGAATCCCTCATACAACACATGGGGTTAAATCGGGAAAAGATTGAATGTGTTTTCGTAAACGGAAGGGTTGCTGCACTCACAACAAAGCTAAAGGACGGTGACAGGATAGGATTTGTCCCTTATGGCACCCCTGGGCCACATCGTTTTCTCTTAGGAATATACAACAGTGAACGAAACAAATAAAAATACTATCGGATTCGATAAGCCCTTGTTGAGCATAAAATCCAGGCTTATAACCATTTCCACAATTTTAGTGTTACTGCTGGTACCTATTTTTTTCCCTCCCAGGGAAGATGTTCTCTCTGTTCTGTCTATGGCTTTGCTGTATGGTTCGCTTGCGTGTGCATGGAACCTTCACGCGTTAAGCGGGCTTATTTCTTTAGGGCATGCGGCGTTTTTTGGTATTGGAGCTTACACGGCAGTATTAAGCACTTATTATTTTCGGATAAATCCTTGGTTTTCGCTTCTTATCGGAGGCTTCGCATCCGCCGTATATGGCGCAATCTGGTTTTTGACATTTTTTAGACTCAGACATGGAGCTTATACCCTTGCAACTTTTGCTGCAGCTGAAGTTATCAAAGTTATCGTGGACAACTGGGATTCTGTAACTTTTGGGTCTGCGGGTATTGGCAACATTCCTCCCCTGTTTAACACTGGACTACAAAGCCGGTGGCAATCGGGCTTTTATCTTATTTTTGCTGTTCTGGCAGTATTTTCCCTTATCATACACTGGTCGGCCTTAAATACAAACTGGGGATTGGCGCTTAAAACAACGCGAGAAAGCGAAAAAGTGGCCTCATCCGTGGGAGTTCCTGTAAACTTTGTAAGGTTAACTGCTCTCCTAATCAGTTCTTTTATGACAGGAATATGTGGTGTTTTGTATTCCCATCAAATAGGGTACATTGAACCAAATATGGTATTCGGCTTACACATATCCGCAATGCCAATAGTGTTTGCCTACCTGGGAGGGCGTTTCTTTTCGCTGGGACCCTTACTCGGTGGGTTAATTCTGTATTTCTTTGATCAATTTGCCATGCTACCTCTATTCCCAAGCGCGCATCAGGCAGTTTATGGGCTGACCATTGTAATAGTGTTGTGGCTCTCACCAGAAGGAATCCTCTCATGTTTTCAGAAACGAGAGAAAAGTGTTTAGAATTATT
Source organism: Syntrophobacterales bacterium (assembly GCA_026992355.1). Classification (GTDB taxonomy): domain Bacteria; phylum Desulfobacterota; class Syntrophobacteria; order Syntrophobacterales; family Thermodesulforhabdaceae; genus JALXAE01. The sequence goes on from JALXAE010000106.1 coordinate 2,684, forward strand.
TGATATAAAAGCTATGCGCAACGGAAGAGCCATCCTGGAAGGAATCAATCTCTCCGTTTATAACCAGGAAATAGTTAGTATTATAGGTCCCAACGGAGCGGGAAAAAGTACGCTTCTTGATGTGATAACTGGTTTCTTGAAAGCCTCTTCCGGAAAAATTTTATTTAAAGATAAGAACATAACCTATTTGCCTCCACACAAAATATGCCATCTGGGTATAGCCAGAACCTTCCAAATAGCCACTCCATTTGCCAGCCTCACAGCCATAGAAAACGTTATGGCCGCAATGATTTTTGGGAAGAATTTACAGAAGACGAAATGGTTAAAATCCTATAAAAAAACGGGAAAAAAACAATTTGACAAGGCAATGCACCTTCTTGAAATAGTCGGTCTCCCCCACAAAGCTACTACCAGAGCAAATGAGCTCACATTGTCTGAGCAAAGAAGATTGGAAGTGGCAAGAGCTCTTGCTACTGATCCGGAACTTCTGCTACTAGATGAGTTCGCGGCAGGATTAAGCCCTCAGGCAATTGAAAATGCATTAAAACTCCTGAACGATTTAAGGTCTAGAGGTCTTACGCTGCTTATAATTGACCATTTTTTGAATGTCACCGTAAAGGCTTCCGACAGACTTGTAGCAATGGACAAAGGCAAGATCATAGCGTCTGGTTCTATGAAGGAGGTTCTGGAACATCCAACGGTTATTTCAGCCTATCTAGGTGTATGAAGCTGTGAACAAAAACTTCTTTCTGTGTGTAAGAAAACTCAGCGTCTGTTATGGTAAAAAACCCGTAATATATGAGGTTACCTTCGGAATCACCAGAAACCAGATTGTAGCATTTGTTGGGCCAAATGGCGCTGGAAAAACAACAATTCTAAAAGCCATAGGGGGTCTTATACGCCCGGTAAAAGGCGAAATAATTTTTGATGGCCAAAACATTGAAAAACTGCCTGTAGAAGAAATTGTAAAACTGGGAATTGTCTATGTCCCGGAAGGAATGAACGTATTTCCTCATATGTCAGTTGAAGAAAATTTAGAAATAGGAGCCTATGTCAACAGAAACAATTTAGCTCAGAAACTAAAAGAGGTTTACGAAATATTTCCTGAACTTGAGGCAAAGCGGCGTATTAATGCTGGATCTTTAAGTGGCGGTGAACAGCGGATGGTAACTGTTGCTAGAGGGCTCATGGCAGAGAGTAAAATAATACTCTTGGATGATCCATTTTTGGGTCTTAGCCCGAAGGTGACCCAAAGATTCTGTGAGGCCTTTCAGACTATAAAAAAACAAGGTGTAACCTTACTTGTGGCAGGACAACATGTAAGAAGGCTTTTAACTGCAGCTGGTTGGAGTTTTCTAATAGAAGATGGTCATATAAGTCTCTCGGGTTCAGGTGCTAACATGCTTCAAAATCCTCATTTACAGCGCGTACTCTTTGGTAACGTACCACTGGTAATCCCGGGCATTGGTAAACCTCTCGATTGAAAAAGAGAATCTAATTTATCCAGGATTTTTTCCGGGATCTTGCTGTGATCGGGACTAAATTTAAAGTCTAAGATTTCATCCAATTTCCAGTTATCCATAACCACAGTCACATTTTCCCCGAAAGGTGCCCATACTTCAGGATTGGTTGGCCCGAATATAACAACGGTTTCAGTTCCTGTCGATGCCGCCAAATGGGATACTCCCGAATCAACCCCGATATAGAGATCTGCCATTTTAATCTTCGCGGCAAGTTCCAACAAATCTGGTTCCATAAGGAACTTGAGATTATATTTGCTTTTTATTGCCATAAATCCTGATTGAATTGCGTAATCCGCAGGACCCAAAACTACTGTTATGTCAACATCTTCAAAATTACTTCTCAAAAAATCCAGAAGATTTACCCATCCTTTGTATGGCCAAACTTTTTTAATACTCCCACTTCCAGGATGGATAACTATCTTAAATTGTAATCTCTCTTCTCCATTCTCGTACTTTCTCAAAAGTTCTTTAGGAATTTTTATTCGGAATGGTTTTATATTGATTTTAAAGCCGTGGCGCTGGAGCTGTTTAAGCAAATAGATTCTTACAGGTTCACATGATGAACTATCTGGAAAGGAACTAATCCAGAAACATTTAATCCCACTTATCTCCTCCATTCGCATTGCAAACTCAATGCTACCCCTTTGACCAAAAACAAATACAAAGTCAGCTTTCTCCAGAAATTCCGGGACATTTACACAACTTTCCCCTTGATGGTCATAGAAAGGCAGTAAAACAGGATCATCAATTGGCAGCAAACCATCGTAATATTTCTTTAATGCAACCAGCTTTGAGTGACCATACTTTGTGCAGAAGTAGACTCGCTTCCTCAGGTATGCACTCAAACCTTCAATTACTGGGCACGCCAGGATAAAATCACCCAAAGCTCCACTATGAAAAACTACTATCCTGTCTCCTTCTATTCGCCTGCCCACCTCCTCTTTTCTCTTGCTGGCCTAGCTTTTATGACGCTTTAATTTGGACCAACGACTTATAAAACCTATAGTTTTTTTTACCACAGGAGTTTCTTTAAATGGGGTTGCAATAACTCCTCGCTTCTGCAAAGCAGATGCTAAACACCTTTTTATAAATGCGCAGGACAAACACTCCAGATTGGGTTCTATCACCCCCCTTTCCCCAATAGGGCAAACTTTCTCAGGGTCTCCGTAGCATTCAGGTTTCACCGACACATCATTTTCAGTGGTCATCGCTATTCTATAATCTCCAAAACCGCACGCTTTCTAAGTTTGGTAGCCGCAGCATTGAGTATGGTTCTTATGGCGTGAGCATTTCTACCTTCTCTACCGATAATTTTTCCTAAGTCTTCCTTCGCCGCTCGGAGTTCAATTACGCAGGTATTCTGTCCCTCAATCTCTCTAACATCAACTTTGTCAGGATGTTCTGCCAGTGCACGAGCAATAACCGCTACTAAATCTTTAAGTTCTTTCATGGTTTCTACTCCACTTGTTGAAGGTTTACAGAACTGGGCCTTTTTCCATAAAATCATAGAGGTTTTAAGTGAGTTTCATAAAGGACCTTACCATCGGAAACCGTGCTTGAATGGAAACACATTACCGGAACAACCAAAAACTCTCTAAAAAAGCTCTATTAATCTAGGAAAAAAGACAATGAAGTGTCAAGAGTAATGTAAGACTTTTCAAAAAATGGAGGGATTAACTTTTTAATGGGTACTCTTAAATTTCTTTCCAATTAACAGCAATACACAAAAAGATTTGTATAAACCGCGCTTGTGAGGAAATATTAGATAAATATGTAGCTACGAAAACAGCCAAACAGAAATCGATAGAATCATCGGAACTTTCTATCAAGACTACAAAAATCCATTAGCATATTTATACCCCGGAAATAATAAAAAACAGAACCCTGCCCTTAGCTAATAGCAGGGTTCTGACTTCACATATAATGAAGCTAGTCAAGAATTTCCATTAACCTACCACAGCATGGAGGAATCCTGTCACCCTTTTTAAGTTCCACATACTTGTTACAAATGGCACAGTAACATCGACAATCCCTGTCCACATACACAACAGGATATTCTTCTTCCTCCTTATCACCCTCAATGGCAAATCGTGCTACATTACTTTTCTGAGGTATATACTCGCCCATTGGAACAAGTTTTTTATTGAATCGAACACAATCAACTAGAGTTCTCCATAAATTTTCCAGGTTAGTTGTTTCAAGCTCACTCTCCGGAATAAACTCTATATAATTTTTGTAAAATTCAATTCTCATAATAATAAACCTCACTTCTCAGACTATTTCTGTTTTTCAAAAGTCTTCCGTTCACCACATTGAGGACATTTTTGAGGCTTGCATCGAGCCTCTTTCTCGAAGCCACAGTTGGAACATTTAAATGTAGCCATAATTCACCTCCTTTTTAAAAATGAAAACTAATTTCAAAAGATAACTAAAATTTAAATACGCCTACTTCCATGTCAAGGCCAAGGACACATTAGAAAACTGATTTCTCAACTGCCTTTAAAACCTTCTCGATCAAAATTTCGTCAACATAAGGGTGGATAGGGAGGGCAATAATTTTTTCTGCACAATCTTCTGCAACCGGAAAGTCCCCCTTATGGTAGCCTAAATCGGAAAAAACAGGCTGTAAATGTAGAGGCATTGGGTAATAGATAGCGTAAGGAATATCTTCTTGTTTAAATACTCGCTCTAACCGATTCCTGCGCAAATTGCTGGCCAACAAAATGCAGAACTGTGCCCATGCACTGGAAGCTTTTTTCGACACACATTGATACTTAATGCTCTTTATATGTTCCAATCTCTTTTGGTACAATGAGGCGATTTTTCTTCTTCTGGAAATTTCTTCGTCAAAAATCGAAAATTTCGACAACAGTATTGCAGCCTGCAAGGTGTCCATTCTGCAATTCAAACCAAGCCTTATATGTTCGTACCTATCTCTTCCCATGCCATGATTTCTAATAGAACGAAGTACAGCAGCTAGATCGTGAGAATCCGTAAATACAGCTCCTCCATCGCCATAACATCCCAAAGGTTTCGCAGGGAAAAAGGAGGTGCAAGCTATATCACCAAAACTACATGCCCTTCTGCCATCGTATTCAGCTCCAAAGGACTGAGCAGCATCTTCTATGAGGTATAAACCCTGCTCCTTTGAAATTTCCTCCAGAGAGTTATAGTCAGGCAAATTACCGAATAGATCCACTGATATAATCGCTTTAGGTCTCAGATTCGAGCTATTCTCCGGTAATGGATAAATCTTCCGATCCCCTTTTTTCAATGCCTCTATTGCTCGCTTAAGAGACTCCTGGCAGATTAGAAAAGTATCTGCCTCAATATCTACGAATACAGGAGTTGCTCCAACCAACCTGATAACCTCCGCTGTGGCAATAAAGGTAAAAGGAGTAGTAAAAACTGCATCTCCGGGCCCTATTCCCAGAGCCATAAGGCTCATCAAAAGCGCATCTGTTCCGCTCGAACAAGTAATGCAATAGGACCTGCCCGTATAATTCGCCAGGGTTTCTTCTAACTCCCCAATTTCAGGTCCCATAATATACTGGCCATGCCTTAAAACAGAAAATATTCTCTTTTCCAGATCAGATCTAATTCTGTCCTGCTGAGCACGGAGATCAACAAAGGAGTAAGACCCATTTTCATTTCTCGCGAGAATTTGTGAAAGCTCTTTCAATGAAATAAACCAACTGTTTTCCTCTTCAGTCAACCCTGTAGGTCTGTTAAGTACTAAAATGCGAGCTCTCTCACCAAGCCTTTTAACAGCCTCCATCATCTGCGCATGCAGGTAACCAAGATCTTCCCGAGGAAAGAAAACAAGGTCAGAGGAAAGAGATGACAGAACATGGAATTTCTTCAACATTCCAGCTATTTTTTTATTGGCTAAATTGCTTGCCTCTTTTTTCTCAAGACCTTCTTTACAAAACCTTTTTGTTATTCCTTCGTGTATTTTCTGAATACTTGCAGAATATATCCAACATCTTACTCTTTTGCCTGCAGAGGATTCTAAAATGTCTTCTATTTCCCCTGTCTGCGCAGACAAACACAATTCCACTGCAACATCCTCAGCCAACAAAAGATCAGAAAGCATCATCTCCCCTTACCTTATCAAAGAGACAGTATTAACCATTTTGTATTCACAGCTAAGAACCCAAAAAAACTTCTACTATACAAATCACTTTCCCCACTGTTACCTTTGTAACAATACAATGTTTACTGTTGACTGAAACAGTAATTATTGAGTAATTTGACAAATATACCAGGTAGGTTTTAGGTTACGCAAACAAACTTTGCTTTCCTTTGTGGTCGATTAAGGAGGAAGTCATGACATTAGGTAAGAAAATAGGCACAGGTTTTACGGTTGTCGTGGCACTGTTGGTAGGACTTACTTTGGCTTCATACATTGGGATCAGCAAAATTCAAAAGACTGCTATTGGAGTAATAGGAACAGGTGGATGGGTAAATCAATTCTCGAGAATCAAAGCAACTCACATTCTATGCGTACACCACCTGGCTCAATATGTGGCAAACCCTGTTAAAAAACCCGACATACCCACAGATTATAGAACATGTCCACTTGGGAACATATTATATGGCCCGAAAAAACAAGAGTTACTTAAACAATTTCCACAGCTAGCTTCCACCTTGTCGGCTATCGAAGAGCCTCACAAGCGTTTCCACGAAGGCACTGCCAAAATACTACAACTTAAAATGAAGAGCCATAAAGGCTTTGAAAACTATCTGTACACAGAAATACTAGCACCACATCGACGTTTTGCTCAGCAAGTTGCAAGACAGGCTGAAATGGAAATTGCCGGTATGACTTCAATTCAGACGAAACTCAGGGATGTAGTGCAGGCTGCTATCTCTATGATAGATGCTCTGGCAAAGGATGAAAGCCTGGGTCCCGTAGAATACCGCCAGGAAATTGCCAAGAAGCTTATACAAAATCTCCGCTACGGTCCCGAGAGTAAAGATTACATCTGGATAAATGATACCCATCCACGCATGGTAATGCACCCCTACAAACCCGCATTAAATGGCAAAGATCTGAGTAAATTCAAGGATAAAAAAGGGAAGAAATTATTCGTTGAGTTTGTAAAAGTATGCAAAGCAAAGGGATCTGGGTTTGTGATGTATTACTGGCCCAAATACGGCGCAAATGAACCGGTTCCCAAAATATCGTATGTGCAGCTGTATAAGCCTTGGGGTTGGATACTAGGAACGGGGCAGTATCTGGATGAAAAGAATGCTGCAATGATGAAACGGGCGGAGGAATTTGCTCAGGGAAAGCCCTTTAAGCTTAAAGCTTCCCTGGCCAGCTGGAATTCCATCGACCGAACTCCTTTACTTAATGCCGCAAAGGACATCCCCGAAGTTACCTCAGCAATGGAAAAGATGGCCGAGATTAATAGAAAGCTCAGGGAATCGGCAAAGCAAGTTGAAAAGGCAATAAATGCTCTCAATATTTCAGCAGTGGAAAGAGAAATAAACAATGTAATAGATGTTCAAATTGACAAGCTGGAAAACATAATAACCGAATTGATTAAAAAAGAAGATAAGCTCAGGGAAAATCATGAAAAGGCAAAAGAAATTTTAGCAAATGTAGTAGAGCCATCAGTCGACAAAATCTTACCTTTGCTGGATGAAGTAATCAAAACCATAAAGACCTATGGCACTACGGAAGATGAATTAGTCGGGATTGTGAGCAAAGGTAAGGTGGTCATAGTAGCAATTGCCGCGATTGCTGTTATTATTGGAATAATCCTTTCAATCTTTCTCGTCAGGAGTACAACGAAAGACCTCCTTGTGATAAGCAGTGAAATGGGCGAGGCAACAGAACAAGTAGCCACTGCTGCTGAAGAGTTATCTGGAACAAGCCAGCAACTTGCTGAAGCCTCATCTGAGCAGGCCGCATCCTTAGAAGAAACTGCATCAGCCCTTGAAGAAATGGCATCTATGGCAAACCAAAACTCTCAGAACTCTTCGGAAGCCAACAAGCTAGTACAGCAGACGGCTCAAGCTGTTAGGGAAGCATCTGACGCTATGAATCGCCTCATAGCGTCCATACAGGCAATAGACAAAGCAAGCGAAGAAACCGAAAAAATCATCAAAACCATAGATGAAATCGCCTTCCAGACTAATCTGCTTGCTCTGAACGCAGCGGTTGAAGCAGCCAGAGCTGGCGAAGCCGGTGCCGGTTTTGCTGTAGTTGCCGATGAGGTGAGGGCTCTTGCAATGCGAGCTGCCGAAGCGGCGAAAAATACCGCCGAGCTTATTGAAAACACCAGGAAACAGGTAAAAGATGGTTCGGAATTTGTTTCTGTAACCAGCGAAAGCTTCAGTTCAGTTTCTGAACTAACCCAGAAGGTAACAGAGCTCATAAATGAAATAGCCGCAGCTTCCAATGAGCAAGCGGAAGGAGTAAACCAGGTCAATAAGGCAATTGCCGATATGGACAAAGTGGTTCAACAAAATGCTGCCAATGCTGAAGAATCAGCATCTGCTGCTGAAGAATTGAATGCACAGGCTCAACAATTGCGTGCCAATGTCCAGAGGTTGCTTGCTCTCGTCGGGGCAACCGCAGGTCTTCGGACAGCCCGGGAAACAGTAAAGCGAAAAACTAAACAGATTACACCTAGCGGCCATATTCCTCCAGGAAAGCCGGCAAAACCTGTTGTCACTAGAGTGCCCGCTAAAAAGGAAGAGGATCAGTCAAAGGAAGTAAAACCTGAAGAAGTAATACCCCTTGAAGAGGATTTTGAGGATTTTTAAAACGGTAAAAGCAACGATATATTTTAACATATTATGTAAACCCGCTATCTAGAACAATTGGAGAACGGGAGACGTCCATGGCCTATGAAAAGGACAAAGTGAAGATTCTTCTTGCTGAAGATTCAAAAATAACCCGTAAGATGGAAGTTAAGGTGCTAAATGAGCTTGGCTTTAAAAACATTATTGAAGCCGACGATGGGGAACAGGCGGTAGATCTTATCAAAAAGAATCCGGACATCGATTTAATAATAAGTGATTGGAACATGCCCGGCATGGGCGGTATAGAGCTTCTCAGATGGGTCAGGTCAAAGGATCAATTCAAAGAAATACCCTTCATCATAGCTACGGGAAGGGCCCAGAAGAAAGAAACTATAACAGCCACGGAAGAAGGTGCCAGCAATATAATAACCAAGCCCTTTGCTCCTGTGGAGTTAAGCAAAGTTATTGAGGATACCTTTGCGGGAAAAACTCTTCAAACAAAGAGCGAAAAAAAAGCTGCTGTTAGAGAAGTAGAAAAAGATGAATCAGGAAGACCTGTCTTCACTATGGCACACATTCAGATCACGGATCACCTAATCCTTGGAGTGGCCAAGCATCTTATAGAAACCGGGAAAATAACGCCTAAACATTTTTCGTTGAAGACGGTTTGCATGACCAGCTGGAATCCTGTTCAGGAGGCTCTTGAAAATGCAACCGTTGATGGAGCATTCATACTGGCTCCCATAGCAATGGATCTCTTTGCCTATGAGGTTCCAGTAAAAATGGTCTTGCTGGCTCATAAAAATGGAAGCATTTGCGTGCGAAAAAAGGCCAAGATTGAGCAGCTGGCTCCCTTCTTCAAGGGAAAGACATTCTGCATCCCTCACGAGCTATCCATTCACCACATGTTGTCTCACATGTTTATGGATGAGATGGGTTTGGTTCCGGGGGTTGCTGGAAGCAAAGAGGGAGATTTCTTTTACGAAGTGGTTCCCCCTGTAAAAATGCCCGAATTTTTGAAGATGAACCCCGACGCCAGTGGTTTTCTGGTTGCCGAACCAATAGGCACCAAGGCAATTGCGGAAGGAGTAGCCGAACAGATGTTTTTGTCCGCCGAGCTCTGGCAAAATCATCCATGCTGTATTGTTACCATGAGGTCTGAAGTGATTGAAAACTATGGGGAGGCAGTTGAGGAGTTTGTAAAGATACTGGTTGAAGCAGGAGAATTCGTTGCAAAAAAAGTGGAGGCTGCGGCAGAAATAGGAGTGGTATTTCTGGATCCCTCTAGAAGTCTTGGACTGAAAGTACCAATTCTTAAAAATGTTCTTTCCGATGCTCAAGGCATTAAAACCGACGATCTTATGCCCGATATTGAGGCTCTCAACCAGATGCAAACCTATATGCATGATAAAATGGGATTGGGAACAATCATTGACTTAGATGACTTTGTAAGACGAGACTTCGCAGAGGCCGCTTACAAGAACCGAGCAGGATATATGCCCAGAATCCCGAGGATGCTTGATATTAAAGCTTTAATAGCAAAAATAAATAGAGAATTAAAAGAAGGAAAAGAATCCCTAAAAAGCAAACTTGGGCAGGAAGGAAAATACCTCATATTCCGACTGGCTAACCAACTTTATGGCTTTGATATATTAAACGTAAAGGAAATTATAGGCATAATGCCCGTTCGCAGTATGCCTCAGGCACCTTCATTTGTTAAAGGCGTTGTGAATCTCAGAGGAAAAGTAATCCCCATTGTTGACCTTCGTCTTAAATTAGGCATGGAGGAAGAAGACTACACAGACAGAACGTGTATAATCATCCTGGAAATTCCCCATGAAAATACCATTTTAAACATAGGGGTTGTCGTGGATACGGTATCACATGTTGAAACCATAAAAGCAACAGACATAGAAGATGCACCATCCCTTGGTACTGCAAAGAAGCTAAGCTTTATAAGCGCTATCGCCAAAACTGGCGACTCTATAAAAATTCTACTGGATGCCCATGGACTTTTTAAAAGCGGAGAGCTCGACACGTTATCTAAGGCGGCTTAATGGGATTTTCCACTGAAGGAAAAGCGGCGGCGAGTCGTCGCCGCTTTCTTCTATGCTAGTCTTTCATAGCTCCCCCCGGTTTTCTACTCAATCTTTTTTAGCACAACATTTGTAATGGGTTGAGTTATACGAGAAGTTGGCGTATAAGCCAGAGTCGGCAAATAAATCATGCGGAATTGAATTATGGTGCTACTTTTATCTTTTTTGCTTCTGGGCATACTGGTAGGGGCTTTTCCCGGAACTCCCCAAAGATTCTATAATTTTTCCACAAAGATACTTAACATCGGTCTTTTTGGATTATTGTTCTTCATGGGTGTCAGGTTAGGAACCTATCCGAATATTTTGAAACAGGTTAAAATCATTGGCTCCGTAGCCTTTTTGTTTGCTTGTTTTACTCTTGTGGGAAGTGTAGTTGTTGTGTGGATTATAGAAAAAATTCTGTCCAGGAACTCAAGGAAGGCAGCGAATAAATGATAGCAACTCTTTTTATTCTGGTTACGGTATTTATAGGTTTTTTTTGCGGACTTCTTAAATTACTCCCCCACAAGCTGCTTGTTGATGCTGATAAATTTATAGAATATGGCCTTTATATTTTGCTGTTTGGCATTGGTGTGGACATAGGAAAGAACAAAGCTGTTTTTAAAAACCTGAAAAAAATAGGGCTATCTATCTTCTTCGTGCCCCTGGGTGTTATAGCGGGTACTTTAGCGGGATCCTTATTTTTGCCATTGTTAACTCCTTTAAAATGGAATGAAGCTATGGCCGTTGCATCCGGGTTTGGCTGGTATTCTCTTTCTGGAATATTGTTAACCAAATTTCATAGTCCTCAACTGGGTGCAATTGCGTTTCTGAGCAACATAATGAGAGAGCTTATTACTTTAGTTTCAATACCTTTTTTTGCGAAATACTGTGGGCCTCTGACAACGATTGCCCCAGGAGGGGCAACTACAATGGATACAACTCTTCCTATAATAGCTAAGTATACTGATAATAGGGAAATAACGCTCATAGCCTTTTTTAACGGCATTATGCTCTCAGCTCTTGTTCCTATATTCGTTCCTTTTTTTGTAGGGCTGGGTTAGTTAGAAAAATTATTTTGGATAGTTGTGGAGATATTTGTTAGCATGAACCGTTCAAGACATAACAATTAACTTTTAGCCGCATTTGGCAATTGGACAAAGAAATAATAGAAAAACTGTCTAATTTTTACAAATTCGGAGTTTAAAAGTCCCATGATTTTGAGAGAAGTTTGCTTAAAACAACTCTGGAATATAAATCAAAAAAGATGCAGGAGGTAGAAAGTGCAAAAGTGTTCAAGGGTTTTTATATTTTTTTTAGTGGCTCTGTCGTTTTTTATCACAATGTCAACTTCGGCTTTCAGCATTGTTAAGATAGCAGTAAGCCCCTTCTCTATTCAGGCACCGCCGGACCTTAACTACCTCAAAAAGGGACTACGAAATCTTTTTGTCTCCCGACTCAGTGTCCCTGGAAAAATTCAGGCTGTTGCTCTGGACAAAGCTGTTAGCCTTCCGGTTCCTCTGGGGGAGTCAATTAATCAGGAACAGGGCTTGGCCTTAAATAACATAACAAGAGCCGATTATTTACTGGTAGGGAATATCACAGCTATTGGTCAGATGGTCAATATAGATAGCTGGCTGTACAATCTAGATACGGGTAAAGAACCCAAAAAGTTTTCGGCTCAAGCTACGGACCTGAACAATGTTGTTCAACAGGTAAACCAGATGGCCACCAGTATTGTTATCTCTCTGGGAGTAAAAGACGGACAAGAAAAAGCTATTGCTGAAAATGTAAATCCTCAAGCTGCATCAACAAACAACCAGGCCAAGCCATCAGCTCTGGACGTCCTTGTTAATCCCCTATTGCAACAGCAGAATATATCCTATTTAAATCCTAATTTTATTGAGATAACTCCAGAAGACATTCTAAAAAATATGGGAGTATGGAGAAGTCAGACAATACCCGATGGCTTGGTTGGCATGGACATAGGAGACGTTGATGGTGATGGTAAGACAGAGATTGTCACGGTAAGTTATAAAAAACTTTCCATTTTCCAGAGGCAAGGAGCGGGCTTACGTCTGTTGGGTTCATACCAGGCCAGAAGAATGGATCGCTTTATATGGTGCTGCCTAATTGACCTTGATGGCGATGATAGAGAAGAAATAGTGGTAACTAACATGAGATTAAAAAATGTCACACAAGGCGGCTTCGAAAATTCAATGGATAGAGCAGATACTGAGTTCTCTGAACCATCATCTATGATTTTTCGGTGGACTAATCACAAAATTCAACTGGTGAAGAAAAATTTGCCATACTTTCTCAATGTGATCATGCTAGAAGGTAACAAGTTACTAATTGGCCAGAAACAGGCTCCCAATAGAGGCTTCGGAAAAGAAATTTACGAGATGACTTACAAAAACGGGAATCTTGAACCGATGAGGGTTCTAAACGCACCTAAATATTGTAATGTATTTAATTTCGCCATTGCCGATGTAGACTCGAATGGTTCCAACGAATACATTGTTATTCTACCGAATAACAAGCTGGCAATTTTTGATTCCAACGGCACGAAAATGTGGAAAAGTCGCCATAGATTCGGTGCGACTACGAATTATGTCATCGGAAAAATAGACGATGCCAGATTTAATGTTCGAGATTATTATTACCTTCCAACTCCAATTTTGGTCACAGATTTGAACGATGATGGTACGGTTGAGCTGGTAGTTAATAGGTCTCCGGAATACAGTCGTTTCCTGCCGTCGGGTTTTAAGTATTACGAAAGTGGACAAATAGTTTCTCTGTCGTGGGACCAGATCGGCCTGATTGAAAACTGGGCAACCAGAGAAATTAGTGGAATGGTAACAAGTATTAGAATTGGAGACACTGATAACAACGACATTCCCGAATTAATCGTTAGTGTAATATTGAGTAAAGATCTGCTGAAGTTATGGAAATCTAAAAGTGTAATCTTTTCGTACGATTTGAATTTGAAAGGAAAAAATACAAAATAACCTTGCATACATGTAAAACAAGCTTTAATTTTAGTGTGTATTTACCCATGTTAAGGAGGCTAGAGTAATGAAAAAAAAGGTGGAAGAGGTTTTAGGTAAAATAAGGCCAATGCTGCAAAGAGATGGAGGAGATGTTGAGCTGGTTGAGGTAGATGGCACGGTCGTTAAGGTACGTCTTACTGGTGCATGTCACGGTTGTCCAATGAGCCAGATGACTTTGAAAGCTGGAATTGAGCGCATAATTAGACAGGAGATCCCGGAGGTAACACAGGTAGTAGCAGTCTAAGGAAAAGGTTAATCCAGCGGTTGACAATACGAGCCAAGAGTATTAAAAAGTTGGACGAAAGGCGCGGGGTGGAGCAGTTAGGTAGCTCGTCGGGCTCATAACCCGAAGGTCGGAGGTTCAAATCCTCCCCCCGCTACCACACAAAAAGGGACAAAAAGAAACCGATTAGCGGCGTAGAAGGCTAATCGGTTTTTTAATTGCAACTCAGGTTTTCAAAAGACGAGGATAAATCATGAATATTGAATACACGGTGCAAATATGGAAAGAGGGTAACTAGTATATATCATGCCATGCCTCTTGATGTAATGAGTTCGTGGAGAACTCCTGAAGAGGCTAAAAGGGCGGTCAAAGAAGCCGTTGATCTCTTCGCTGCCACGGCAAAAGAAATGGAGACATTGAACGATATCCTTGAAGAATGTGGCTACCGCAGAGAACTTAAGGGACTCGAATACGCGGCGACATCCATCACCAAGAACTGCAAAATGCAGGATAATACCTCGCTTTAAGCTACCACTCTATTCCTTCCCTCCTTTTTGGCCTTATACAATTTTTCGTCTGTTTTTGTAAGCATGTCATCGATACTTTTATACATCCCATATTCACACACGCCAGCACTTATTGTTACCCTCCTGTTTATAGAAAAAGAGTGATTTTCTATAGTTACGCGAAGCCTGTTGGCCAATTCCTTGGCTTCCTTTAACTCCGTGTTGGGACACAGAATCAAAAATTCTTCCCCGCCCCATCTGCACACAAAATCCGTGGAACGAACAGTTCCTTTTAACAGGCAAGCAATATCCATTAACACAGCATCACCGGCCATGTGACCGAAGGTATCATTTATTTTTTTAAACCGGTCTATGTCAAAAAGGATTAGCGAAAACTTTACATTATACCTTTGTGCTCTTGCCCACTCCTTTTTTAATTCATTCTCCATTTTGCGACGATTTGGCAATTGAGTGAGCTGATCTATCGACGAAAGTAGTTTAAGTTTTTCATTGATCGTTTGTAACTTCAGATTTCTACTATACAGTTCTTTCTCCGTGAGCTGCTCAATGTTGGATGCTATTCTTCCTATTTCATTGTTCGGATATTCATAATCATTTTCTCTAGAATCATCACCCTTAATTATTGCACCTGCTCTCGACTCCAACTGAACTAAAGGCGTGATTACGCTTCTGACCATTGATTTGCTAAAGAACCATGCAATAAGGAAGGATATACAGCTAATTACAAGCACAATTATCAGTATATTTATAATGATTGGTTGTATTATCTCACTTCTATTTAAAACGGTAACGATTATCCACCCTACTGTGTCTGCAAAACTATAGTATGCAAGCTTCTCTTTACCATTGAATTTATAAGTCAATCTCCCGTGCTTTCTAACGAATCTTAGAGGAACATTTAATATATTCCTTATATTCTTGCCTAAAAAGCTTTTATTATGGTGAATAATAACTGTGCCATCCTTCTTCAATACATAGTTGTATGCAGATTCATATCCTCCAAATTTTTGCCTTAGTAAACGGCTGATTGTATCAACAGAACAATCAATGGCAACAACACCGGTTATCCTATGTTCGTTATCCAAAAGCACCTTACTGATAGATACAAGCCACTTCTTTGTCTTCACTTCTCTATAGGGAATACCATCGGTAACATTTGGCGAAGATTTAATCGCAGCTACATACCAAGGGCGAACAACAGGATTGAATCCCTTTGGAGGAACATAATCATTTATTAGTAAAGCACCATTCTCATAGCCGGAGTAAACATAGTTAATATCACTGTCAGACAATTGAAAGAACTTATAAATATCTAATACTCGCTTGCGAGCAGCTTCATCAAGAAACGGAGCTTCTCTTACCTCTTTGATGTTTGACAAAAAATTAACGGCATTTCTTATTTTAGCAAAATATCCCTGTATGAAAAAATTGACGGCGAGATTTCTCTGTCTCAAAATCTCATAAGCACCGGTAACGCCCTTTTTATACAAAATTACCGAAAACAAAATGCTAAAAGTGAGTAGAGTTACTGCAGACAGAATAATACTTTTTACAAAAAACTCGTGCCTAATGCTGGTCTTATTTGTTTTTGGTTTTAATTCGTGAAGATCATTCCCACTTCTATTGACCATGATCCTTTTGATCCAAAAACACATAAACTGCGTTCTCCGCTCAAAACATTAGGCTACATGCCATGTCCTAACAGTCTATAACTTTTTACAACCAAAATGGCACCTCTAAATAAAACCAAACATTCCACATACCACTAACTTAGCCCTTATCATTGGCACAGCCTAAATGGAGAGCATTAAACACTCAAGTTGGGATTTGTTACAGTGATACTAACAAATAAACGTACTCATACCAACATAAGAAACCCTCTGCGCAAAAAGCAGTAGAATTCCACAAAAAGTACAAACACACTTTATGTTCAGGGATATCATGCTTAACAACTCGCAGCAAAAAAACGAATAATGATTATAGCAGAAAAAAACATCAAATTTTATAAAATGGCAGCAACGCACGTAAGAGGGCAAACAACATTGTTCAACTTCTGCTTTTTTCTCTCCCCTTCCACTTTTTTTATCTTTGCAAAGATACTCCAAACCACTTGTGCTTTCTTTAACTGCTTTGAACGAGCTTACATGTACGCTTAGAGAAATTAGAAAATAATTATTCCACACTTCGCATGGGGGCTTGGACAAAAACTTTTGTGGCTGTCACAAGGTTATCGTGAAATGTTGCTAAAAGAATAAAACCTGCTAATTTTCGCCCTTCCTTCCCTATTTGTTCCCCTGTAGCAATATGCAAACCAAGTCTTTGTCCCCCATTATTGGCAGGGCAAGCAACATATATATTTTCTATTCCACATTCAGAACATATATCTTGTCTGCTTGAGCAAAAATCAGTTTTCACATACTCGAAGCCGTCATCGGCATCACACACATCGTCGTTCGAAGCGTACAAACAGTACGGCAGGATGAAACTGTTAACAGTATTTTCACTGAGTTGTGGAATTAAACATGAAATAGCTGAATTAACATCCTCATAAAAGCCTCTACTGGACTTCTTTATTCCCCCACTTAAAATTAGTCCCTTAGTAGCATATTTTATGGTCAGGGTTCCTAACACGCCCAACACCAACATTAGAACTAAAGTTATTATCAAAGCTATACCTTTATCATTACCACCTGGTTTGCTCATTGCGGGGCCTCCAATAATTACAACTTAGTTTGTTCTTTGTATATGGCATTGTAAATATCTATTAGTCGGGGTCTAACATAAGTGGTAAAAGTTCTGAAATACATATTGTGAAAAGTTTTACTCTTACAGCTCCCATTGCCAGAATCCCAATCGCACAACAAACTATGATTGCAATTGTCTTCTGATAGCCCATTACAGGATTTCCTATTTTCCAACTCAGGTATAGAATTCGAACTTTTTACACCCGAAACTCCAACAAGGAGGGATATTTTTAAAACAAATACATCACTCGGCTTAAACTCTACACCACATTTATTATCGTTGGCATCGCCACTGCAAATAAAATTCCCTATGTTATCCTTCATTGAATAAGAAATTTGCATATCATACACATTCGGTATAAGTTCTTGCTTATGAGCACCTCCTCCAACAGACCTTTTTTGAACGTAAAGAGAACACCTATCGGATTCATCACACTCAAGGAAGTACCTTGAAGCGGGAGCTATGTAGTTTCCCTCTACTTCTTTATCAAGCTGAATTGTGTTAGAGTTAACCACATTGAGTATTTGAGCTACTTTTTTGTTTGGATTTGTGCTATCTGTGATAATATAGGTATCATCCACAAATTCGTTTTTATTATCCGAGTCTTCAGGATTATCCATGCACCAGGAACATCCATCGAGGTTCAATGGAGAAGAGCTCGTTTCGGGGTCAAGTGAGCTAACTTCAACTTCAGTCGAATTATTAATGTTTTCAATCTTAGCTACTAGAGAGATAGTTTTTGCTCTATCATTTAGTTGATTCCACTTACTGGGATCACATACCCATCCCATTAACTCGCAGTCGTCTATGAAATCGGTGTAAATAGTAAACAATTCATCCGGCCCCGCTTCCCCTCCATCCTTCACAAAAAATGCTACATTTAGATAGCCTTTGATATTTTCCATTATTTGGCTACCAAATTCCGTTCCGCCAATTGCTCCAAGACCGTAGCCCATCTGCAGTATTTCCCACTTTATGGGTAAAAAAGCTTCCCACCCCTCAATCAATGCCTTCGTTTTTGCCTGAGTTTCTCTTCCCGTACGCATTTGCGATACAAAGGACGAATAGACGGCTCCCATAATCAGTAGAGAAACAACTATCACAGACATTAATTCCACAAGAGTAAACCCTTTACAGTTTATACGGACTCTCTCCATTTCAGTTCGCCACAACAGCATTAAGGGAAACTTCATGCTTGCACTTGGTAATATCTTGGCTGCATTCATTCAAATTTCCTCCCCAGCCAACGTTTACAGAAACTTTGTTAACAGAACTTAATTGAACAGTATTCCATTTCCTGACAAAATGATTGTTAACAATTTCCGACCCACTGGCTTGGTTTATGTATTTTCCAGATTCTATTATATCGGAAGCTAGCATTGTAGCTTCTACTATTTCAGAAGCAAACTTATTGGCATGAATGGATGTTAAATACAATTTCCAGATCCCGAGAATTCCTATCAGGAACACTGTTAAAGCAATCAAAAGTTCTATTAGAGTAAATCCAAGCAAGCGGGCACTTTTTTGTTGTTTTAACAAATTCTCATTAAACATCATCATGTACACCCTTCAGGCTCGCCAATTCTTCCAACAACAGGCGTTATACTAATTATTTTGCACTTATTACCTTTTGCCATTTGTATTTGAATGCTACCTCCATTACTTACTTTGAAATCGCCTTTGAAAGTTATACGGTTGGATGGAAAATTAAAGAAAGCAACTACCCCGGGATAAAGGGCTGATAGACTTTTAACCACCCCAAATTTTACCAGCTTGTCGTCATCAGCATCAAAAGAACCATCCATATCCTTGTCAGCAAAGATGATATAATCGCAGGGGTCAGCACCACAAATATTGTTATCTGTATAATTAAAAGCAACAGTGTATGCAAAAGCATCCTTGGTTTGAATCGCAAGGATTTTCGCTCTCAGCAAATCGGCTCTAACCCTATTTACAGCCCCGCTGAACCTAATACTTTCCATAACAGTTCGAAAATTAGGCACAGCTAAAGATGCCAAGATCGTTATTATAGATATAACCACCACCAGTTCTATAACAGTAAAGGCCGATTTTGATGAAATTTTCATAACAACCCCTGTAATATTCGAAATAATGACAGGCACTACTGTGTTTCAATGCATGCTGCTATTGGATTATAAACCCTTTTCCAACCGACAATTTCTACACCTTTTAACCCCTCAACGTTCACTTCGATAATTTTTGCCTGGCTAGTTTGGGTCATAACCTTGTTTC
>JALXAE010000107.1 GCA_026992355.1 Syntrophobacterales bacterium
CTTTCAAGTTCTTCATATAATTCTTTGGCTATTTCTGCTGTATCTCTAGGTTCTTTAACTTCTCTTTCTCTTCCATCAATTTTAACTTTCTTGGTAACCGTAACTTCAATGCCAATGCTCTTTGCAACTTCTCGAAGCTTCACTTCGTCTTTAATCTTGTAATCGGGGATCTTGCCATTTACCACATCACGAAACACATCAAGCATGGTCATACCATGATCGGTATGAGCCGCTGCACCGGAAGCAACCATACGAGCAAAATTTCTTGCCGCTATGGTATCAATAGTAGCGCCACAGACACCAACCTTTGCATAGGGATCCTTTGGATTCAAACGGCAGGGCCCCATTGAACAATGTTTACAACAGGCTGAATCTGCCCCTATGGGACAGGGTTTCATTTCGGCAGCACGAACAAAGGCCGTTTCTACACCATCTTCGGCTGCCTTTTGAAGCATCATAATTGTTGCTTCACAAGTACTGAATTCCTTCCAGTTGTAAGCTTTCTTTTTTTTCTCTTTTGCTTCAGCCATAGTACACCCTCTTCTCCCCTTCCTGGGGTTTTTATATTTTGTGAATCACTCCCAACTTTAAGCCATCATCTTCTCAATATAGTCTTTAACCAGCTTGACCGTTTCCGGATGTCTTAAAATCACAATGTCGGAACCGGCAAGCAAAAAGCTCACTGCTGTTACTGCTTCCATCAACACGGCTCTCGTTTTTGGATCTCCGAGCTCTGGAGCCTCTTCTGCAGTTTGGCCTGCCTCTTTTGTCTTCCATACCTCTATTCCGATGTTGTTAACCATCGGAAAGGCAAGCTTATCATCACCCTGAGTCAACCCCGCCTGTGTAATACGTTCCATCACCGAATAGGTATATTCCAAACCATATCCTAATGCACCTGTTGTTGGATCCACTAAGATGCTATCGTCTTTCACTCCCAGATTGCCAAGCAATACATTCAGCTGCTTGGCTAGGTTAACATCGATTGGTGTTGAAGCAACGACAACATGGTCATAGCCCATACATGCAGCACCAATCTGCTTATGGTCACCTTCTTCAACAGGAGCAATAGCAAGGCGTTTACCACTACACTGTTCTGCAACCAGTCTCATCACCTCAACGTCCTTCTCATGATTTCCAACACCCCAGACAATCACAGGAACATCTACAGCATCCACAACTTTTTTCACCACTTCAGCAACTTCCTCTGCAGGTTTGTCGTCCGCGTTGGGATCAGCACTCCTGGTCTGAAGAGCTATTATTTCCGCTCCATATTCTTCTACACACTTTTTTGCCCATGCGGCTGGATCGCCGATAACATCCTTAAAAGGCTCAACGGCAGTTTCAGGCCATTCTTCCCCCGGATCTTTATCCCATACTTCCATGGCTATCCTGGGAGGATTGGGCATTTCACCCTCAAAGGTATAAAAAGGAAAACAGGAACGTCCGCCCACAGTCACGGCTTTATCACCGGTTCCAATTGTAACTTCCCTTATGGCACCTGTATATTTTTGTTTAGTAGGTTCAAAAGCCAAGGCAATACCTCCTTTCTTTAAGTTTATACGGTTACTGAGTCATAAAATGCATTAATATACTTCTTCTCCCCATTATTTCCTGTACTTCCACCACCTATTCAGTGTTGCAATAAAAAAGAAAAAGCCTGAGCCTACAGCCCAGGCTTTTGTATTGCATTGAACTTGCCTTTTGCAGCCTATTACTCCCAACCTTGAATCCCTAATCCCTCTCATTAATTCACCAATACACGATTTCCTTTCTTTTTTATGCCTTTATCATCTACCAATCTAGATTACAAATCTTTAAAAAATTCGCGGTATCATGTCAAGCTAAATTCTTGTGAATATCTATTCAAAAGAACACATATCAAACGCTTTTTCGTTATTTCAAAACCCACTGGGAATAATCCTATCCTTCCTAGCATCGGACAAAGTAACAATGATAGGATCGTGCTTTTTTTCACGAGGTATTTTTCTAACAATAAGAACCTCATTTTTCCACTCAAATTTAACAGTATGGTAAGGCGAACACAAAACAGTTTGTTCAATAGGAAGTCGCTTCCAAGTAAAATGCTCGATTCTTTTTTTATCCCAATGAGCAGGGTAATATTCGTAAGGTTTAAATTCAAACCTGCCATCGAACATTATGGTCCTGACCACAACGTGCCTAGGGGGAGCAACTATGGCTTTTTTTAGTCTACGTTCTATAATTCTCTTCTCAAAATCAGTAATATCATTAGATACAACCTGGGTAGGGAAAATATCCCCATCCGGATCCTTTCCAAAATTCCTTCTGACACTTATTACATCCAGCAAATCTTTTAGTATCTTCCTTGTGTCCCAGAAATCAAGGTCCGTAAAAATATGGTATAAATAACCTCTTTTATGAGGGTGAGCGCGAATTATTCTCGCCATAAGATCCTTCCATACTTATCCACATCCGCAACCACAACTACATCCTTCCTCATTTTCGATATAACCAATATATTCAAGAGAATAGCGTTCCACTAAATTTTTGATTTCCTCACCATAAACAAAATGAATTAAATACTCATCAATGGACGTTACCTGCTCAACACATGGCTTCACCAATTCTTCCAAAGCCGAATAATTAGTGGAAACGCATAAAGTATCCAGCTTTTCTTTACCATTCGAACTTAACATACAAAAAGGAAACCACGTCCCATTTTTACCCTTCAGGAATCCTACATAAAAGGTTTTCCAAGGCTGCACTTCTTTGTTAAACTCATCAACCCTAAGTAACCTCACCCTTCTCCTCCTTAAAACCACTTACTAAACCACTCGCATTTGTTAATAACTTTTAACACTCATGAAAACAATAATTATTTCTTCTCAAAATGTACTCCGTGAAGATTAATGTCATTGACGTAGTAATATAAATTGAGTAAACAGAGGCCGCTTAGTAAACCGAAAAGAATTAGTACGGCTGTTTTTGATGACATTTACAATAAGATGGTAAAATAAAACTTAACGGCAGGAGGAATCTTAATGGCAAGACACAAGAAAATTGAGAGAAGGAGGGAAATAGAGAGGCGCAGAAGGCGAAGGCGTAAACGACTGAAAATGAGAGAAAGAATGCGGCTCATGGGAAAAACCGAAGGCTCTCAGACACAGTCACACATGGAAACAAATCAGCCCGTAACTTAAGACTAGGGCAGTAAACTTATAATTTTTGGCATTAACTAAAGGGATCTCCATGAGCATCAAAAGCGGTACGGCAAGTTTGACTTTTTTTTATGCACCCGAGCCCGTTACTGAGGACTTTTGGAATTTCATCGACGAAAACATAAAAAGGGGATGTTTTAGACCCTGTGAGGAAGGAGATACTCAAAGCAGTGGGTTCGTCCAGTGGGACAACCTTTTTAGTAGTGATTTCAGTGACCTAAGTTATAGAAAGGGCGATTACCTGGCCTTCCAATTTAGACAGGATAGAAAAAGAGTTCCACCATTAGTTGTAAAACAGCATCTAAATGAAGCAATTGCCAGGTTTAAAAACGAAAAGAAACGGCCACCTTCTAAAAAAGAGCAGCAGGTCTTAAAGGAAGCCATAGAAAAAAAGCTATTGAAACAAGCCTTTGCTCAACCCTCTTATTGCGAAATCCTGTGGAACACTCAAAACTTTGAAATGATACTTGGTACAACATCAAACAAACTCATAGAAGGTTTTCTAGAAACCTTTGAAAGGGTTTTTAAAATATACCCTGTACCGCTATATCATCTTCAGTGGGCTTTACATATAAAGGAACTCTCTCCCAGTTTGAAAGATATAATTTCCAGTATGGTTGCCCCATCGTCTCATAGGGCATTTCAAGAAGGAATGTTCATTGGACAGGACTTTTTGATATGGCTTTGGTATCTTAGCGAAACTAATCAAAACTCTATAGCTATAGGAGAAAATTTAAAGGCCACTATCTTTTTAGGAGATAAACTGGTCCTGGTTGATCCCAATGAAGGCCAAGAAAGGGTGGTGTGCAGCACGCCAAGTCATAAACTGGAAGAGGCAAGGGTAGGTCTAAAAACCGGGAAAAGATTGCAGGAAGCTCAGTGGATCATTTCCATTGATGAAAGGGATTACTCCTTTTTCCTGGATACTTCCTTATGGCATATAAAAAACCTTAAGACACCCCCACAAGAGTCCAGAAAATCAGACGACGATCCAGACGGGCGTTTTTTTGAAAAAATGTTCTTCATTGAAGAAGTAAGAAAAGTTTTAACCCTTCTCTACACAAAATTCCTGGAACAGCGATTTTCAAGTTCATGGGATTCGGAAACTTCAATGGCAATATCAGAGTGGATGAGATCATTTGACAAGAAATAGAAGTATTCTTTCCCCATAATCTCATAAGCTGATTAAATTACGTGGTTTTCCCCCTTAGTTAATAACCAAACAGTTTCCCGAAAAAATCAAATAGCATTTCCAATATGAAGGCTCTCTACATTCGCGTCGCCCTTTTTCAAGCTCTCAAATGTTACAAGCCAGCAAAGCTTAAAGGAAAAACAACACAAAACTTTTATTGCCTGAACAAAGTTGTAGGGCTAACCTGCACCTTTAAATCCTTTAGTCCTGACACCTTAGAACATTTCTCCTCTATTTTCTTAACAAGTTCGGTCTCGTCTATTTCAACTGGGAGCCTAATTGACACAGTAACCACGCCGTTTTTACTACTCACTTCTGCATCAGGCCTTAAATCAATTAGCAAAGCCTTTATCTCTGCCTCTAAAGCGAGATCCTGGAGCATCTGTTTAGATTCTTCGGTGGTATTAAAACGCTCCATATTAACAACATAACAAACAATGTCCGCCGCGTCTTCTACCGTTAGTTTCTTAACGTGTAAAACTAAGTCGTAAAGACTGGCATCCGAGGTATCGATTCCATAGAGTCTGAGCCCCCATTTCCGTCGTTCGGCATCCAATTTGTTCAAAAAATCCACCGCTTCTTCTCGGGACACACCATCTTTTTCCATAACCAGTCTAATTCTTTCTTCAAAATCTGCTATTATTCTGACTTTGAGTACATGGGGAACATCTGCCACAAAGAAATGACCGGCAAAGCCATGATAAATAACATTATCCTTCATAAAATGGCGAAGCAAAGCAGCTTTGACGTAGGCTATGTACTTTTCTTTTCCATAGGTAATTCGGTCAAGAAAGGACGGGGCATCCTGAATTGCCTTCAAAAGCTTAAACTCTGGAACATTAAAATACTCAGAGGCCTCAAGTATAATTTCCCTGGAAACGCACTCATACCCTAGTTTTTCCGCAACCTTCTCAGCGACATCTTTACCATGGCTGTATGATCCTCTAGAAATAGTAATAACAGGCATTTACATCCTCCGCACTATTATTAAAAGTTCAACCTATCATTTTTTGAGGTAAGAAAAATACAATTTGAGGAAAAAGTGTTATTATTGTCACCATAATAATCATTATTAAAAAGAAAGGAAAGGTTGCCCTCAAAATTTTGTAAATGTTTTCTCCTGAAATGCCCTGTATTACAAAAAGGCTAAAGCCAACAGGCGGTGTTATCTGGGACAATTCAACCATAAAAACCAAGAAAATGCCAAACCACAAGGGATGAAAACCTGCAGATGTCACAATGGGAAGGACTATAGGAAGAGTCATAACAACTATTGAAATACCGTCAAGTATCATGCCAAGAAAAAGATACATCAGCCCAACAACAAATATTAGAACGTAAGGGGAGAGATGAAGACCGGCAATATAGAGACTCAAAGCTCTTGCTATCCCTATGAAACCCACAACTTGAGAAAGAAATGCTGCTCCCATAATTATGAAACAAATCATACAGGTTGTCCTAACAGCGTTCATAAGAGTCTCTGCGAATATTTTTTTGCTCATGTTGCCCGATGCAAAAGCAAGAATATATGAGCCCACAACTCCAATAACAGCTGCCTCTGTTGGGGTTGTCAAGCCAAGATAAATCCCTCCAAGAACAATGAGAATCAACCCAACAGTCGGCAACAATTCTCTGGAACGATTAAATCTCTCCCTCCAGGAAAATTTCTCCTTTTCCTCAGGTACTATTTTAGGATTCATAAGAGCTTTGATTATAATATATCCAGAATACATGCTCGCAAGCATAATTCCTGGAATTACACCAGCGATAAATAGTTTGCCTATGGATACATCGGAAAGCACCCCATATATTATCATTATGAGGCTCGGAGGTATTAAAAAACCAAGCGTACCTGCCCCTGCAAGAGAACCTATGGCTATGTTTCTATCGTAACCTCGCCTTGATAGCTCCTCCAGGGTTATTTTTCCAACTGTAGCAGTTGTTGCGGCACTCGAACCCGAAACAGCCGCAAAGAGAGAACAGGCTATCACGTTTACGTGTAAGAGGCGTCCAGGAATTCGAGTAAGCCAGGGTACCAAACCGTTAAGTAGTTGGGTGGATATAGCTGTCCTGTAAAGAATTTCACCCATTAAGACAAATAGTGGAAGAGCAGTTAAAGACCATGAATTCATGCCGTTCCAGAAAGAATTAGCAATCAGGGAACCCATCTTGACCCAGATCGAAATAGTCGGAGGCAGATTGAATTTATACAAAAGCATTCCACACATGGCAGCAAGAGTGAGAGAAAACCCTATCCATATGCCAGAAAGCAGAAAAATGAACATGAGTCCAAACATTGCAATTGAAAGTTGAAGCGGATCAGACAGCATTTTCCTTCCCGCCAGTCAGTTTAATAAGATTAGTCACAATCCGCCCGAAAAGCTCTATCCCCAGAAGTCCAAGACCCATGGGAACAGCAATTTGCGGAATGTATAAAGGTGTTTCTGCTATGGAATCAGCTCTCATCCCCAGCGCATGAGTTTCCAGAACCATCTTTAATGCAAAATAAAAACAATAAGCCGTAAGAGCTAAAGCGATAAAAGAAGCAAAAGTGTCAACAAAATAGTAAGCTTTTCCTTTCAATCTTCCGGTTAGTAAGGTAATTCTTATATGGCCCTCCGTTCTTAAGGTATAAGCCAGACCAAACATAACAATGGACACCATGAAATAACCGCTGTACTCATCAGCAATGAGAGTAGAGGTATTAAAGAGAGACCTCAAAATTATTTCGACCCCAATAAGTGCAATCACTGCAAGCATGAACATACTGGACAGAATGGCCCCTTTATGGGAGAGCCATTCTATCCAGGCAACCAACTTTTTCATGGCTCTATTTTACATATTTTTCCAGGATTTTCTTTTCAGAAGCGGACGCTTTGGACATGAATTTCAAGACTATTTTTTTAGCCGCTTTGTCCATGGCGGTTGTAAGCTCCGGGGTTTCGTCCCATACTTTCATACCATGTTCTTGAATTATCTTGAGTGCTTCTTCGTTTCGTTTTTCAGAACTAGCCCACTGGCTTGCCTCAATTTCTTTTGCTGCTTTTAGAACGGCTTGTTGCTGTTCTTTGCTCAAAGCCTTCCAGTAATCCAGGTTTATGGTTACCATGTTGAGAGGATAAGCATAGTTAATCTTCGTAAAATGACTTAACACTTCCCAGAACTTTCCATTTTTGGTAGATTCAGCAGATGTGAGTACCGAATCAATCATACCGGTTCTAAGGGATGAATAGACTTCACCCCAAGGAAGAGAAACCGGGGAACCACCGAGTTCACGAAGGAAATTTGCTCCATTCTTATCATAGGTTCTTGTTTTTAATCCCTTAATGTCTTCAGGCTTCCGCACAGGTTTTTTCGTAACCAACCCACTGGGAGGCCACGGAGCGGCATACAAAAACTTCTGGTTCCACTTGAGAGCCGCCTTTTCATACAAGGGCTTACATTCCTCATACAGTTTTCGAGCATCATCATAGGTTCTAACAAGCCTGGGAAGGGAACTTATGCCAAATACATGCTCACTACCAGCTACCACGCCCATCAAAATATCCGACATGGGCACCTGTCCATCTTTGACAACCTTAAGAAGCTCAGGACCCTTAAAGCCCAAACTACCTCCCGGATGAACCGTTATCTTTACCGTTCCATTTGAATACTTTTCAACAAGCTTAGCAAATTTGACCGCACCTTCCGTATGAAAACTTGTGGAACCGTAAATTGCATTCAAATCAAGTTTTACTACATTTGCTGCCAAAACCTGTGAAAAAAATAGAAATACAGCTAATGTAAAAAATGTAAAAACTCTACGCCACATCATAACAACCTCCTGACATTCCGGGTTATTCTTCTTCAGTAATTTTACCAAAACCTCCCCCACCGGGAGTTTCAATTCTTACTCTATCTCCTGCCCTGAGAAAAGCATGGAATTTACCTCCCACCTCGGCAACACTACCATCACTTATTATAAGGTTACGTCCCCTCTTACCACTTTCACCCCCATCAAGCCCGTAAGGACCTCTGCGTCTTCTTTCCGAAAGCACTGTAACCTCAGCATCGCTAAGTAGTTGAATTTCTCGGATTATTCCATCCCCGCCCTTGTATTTACCTTTACCACCTGAATTTCTTCTTATGCCATAGTGAGTGACCATCAATGGATAGGTAAACTCAAGAGCTTCTATAGGTGTGTTAAGGGTATTTGTCATGTGACTGTGAACAGCAGATTCACCATTACCGTCTGAGTGAGCTCCCATTCCTCCACCAATAGTTTCATAATAGGCAAAGGACATCCCTGTGCGATAGTCTATTCCTCCGATGGTGAGATTATTCATTGTCCCCTGACTGGCCGCGGGAATTTTTTCAGGAACAGCCTGATGCAACGCACCAAGGATAACATCAACAATACGCTGAGATGTTTCCACATTTCCGCCAGCTACTGGAGCAGGAAATTCAGCATCAACTATAGTACCCTTTTTTGTAATTAGCTTAATTGGCCTGATTAATCCCTCATTGGTCGGCACATCTCCTTCAACAAGACATCTGAAGACATACAAAACAGCCGAGAGTGTGATAGCATATACAGCATTTACGCTTCCATCCACCTGGGGATCACTCTTAGAAAAATCCACTGTAGCCCTCTCACCGTTTATTTCCAAATCAACATGGATCTTTATGTCCTCCTTTTCTACCCCATCATCGTCCATGTAATCCTCGAAGGAATATAAACCATCAGGAAGTTCCTTTATAGTATGCCTCATTATTTTTTCCGAATATTCCATAAGCGCAGAGGCATAGCGTACGGCGGTTTCTACACCATACTTTTTTATCAGTTCCTCAATACGGCGAATACCTGTAATATTGGCCATCACCTGTGCAGAGAAATCACCCTCTCTTTCTTCAGGAGTACGAACATTATTCAACAAAAATGCCATCAGCTTTTTATCCAATTCGCCAGCTTCAATTATTTTGAGCGGAGGAATTATTATCCCTTCCTGATAAAGGGATCGGGAAAGTGGCATGGAACCCGAGCTCATACCGCCAATATCCGCATGATGAGCTCTGTTAGCCACAAAAAAGACCGGTACATCACCACCTGCAAATACTGGAGCAACAATCGTTACATCGGGAAGATGAGTACCACCTTTATAAGGATCATTCAAAATCACCATATCTCCAGGGTTGAAATTACACGATTCGATAGCCGATTTTACCGAAAGTGGCATAGAACCCAGATGAACTGGAATATGAGCAGCCTGAGCAATCATGTTTCCTTCGGAATCGAATATAGCACAAGAAAAATCTCTCCGCTCCTTTATGTTTGGAGAATAGGCCGTCATATTCAGAGTAGCACCCATCTCTTCTGCAATGGACACAAAACGATTCTTGAATACCTCTAGCAATATTGGATTAACATCGTTCATGTCTAACCCCTACTGGACAACACCAGGTTTTCAAAAGCATCAACATACAAGCTCCAATCTGGTGGTACGACCGTTGTAGCAGAATATTCCACAATTATAGCTGGGCCGTCTAATGTATTACCATACCTTAAATAATTCCTGTCATAGTCGGGAACGCTCATTTCAATTCCGTCAAAAATGGTTCTGGTAGTTTTTATCAGAGCCTTATGAGATATTTCCCTCGATTCTTCTCTAGATGCGGCGATTTCAGGTTTATCAATTGTACCCCTTGCCCGCAATCTCAAATTCACAATCTCCACTGCCTTGCCCCTATTGGCATATCCATACGTTTTTTCGTGCAACTCGTGAAACTTTTCGACAAAATCTGCTCCTGAAAAATCTACAATCAGCTCATAGGACTGTCCTTTGTATCTCATATCAAGGTACTTTTCCAAAACTATTAAATTGGGATGCACGCCCTCACTCTGCAAATCCCGGTAAGCCCTCTCCTCAAGGTCCTTAAACATATCATAAATCAAGTTAGCGTCGCACTCTAGAGCTGATCTCATAACAGTATGCGAATAATCTTTTATAATGTCAGCCAAAAGCATTCCTATGGCAGACAAAATACCAGGATTTTTAGGGACCAATACTTTTGGAATTTTCAAAAGGGAAGCCAAAAAGGCAGCGTGCATACCTCCAGCACCACCAAAGGAAAACAGGGTAAATTCCCTGGGATCATGTCCCTTCTCAACAGATATAACCCTTATTGCCCTTTCCATCGAAGCATTGGCCACATTCAAAATCCCCTCAGCAAGTTCAACTTCTGTAAGGCCCACCATCTCGGCCATTTTTTCAAAGTATGCATCTAATCTATCCTTATACAAAACCATATTTCCACCGAGAAAATGTTCCGGAATAAGGCGTCCAAGGAAAAGATTTGCGTCGGTAACGGTAATCTTATCACCTTTACCATAGCAAATTGGACCAGGATCAGCCCCAGCACTTATGGGGCCGACTCTCAGAGAGCCCCCTTTATCAATGTAAGCGATGGAACCCCCGCCTGCACCAACTGTGTGTATATCCAGCATGGGGACTCTAACAGGAAAACCATCGATGGAAGAATCCAGAGTAATGGGCAATCTCCCATCAATCAGAGCAACATCGGTACTGGTGCCGCCCATATCAAAGGTTATCAACTTATCGTATCCGGCAAGCTTTCCCAGCTCAAAAGCACCGACTACACCACCAGCCGGACCGGAAAGAATCGTTCTTACAGATTCCTTCATAGCCGTTTCCGCAGAAATACTGCCACCATTAGATTGCATAATTCTTAGTATGCTGGAGTCCATATTTTCCAAGATATTGCCGATGTAATTTGTCATTTTTGGAGACACATAGGCATTTATAACTGTCGTGGACATTCTCTCATATTCCCTGAACTCAGATAAAATTTCACTGGAAAGAGACACAAAAAAATTTCTTTTACGAAGTCTTTCGCCTATCTTTTGTTCAATTTCAGGTCTTAAAAAAGAAAACAACAGGCAAAGGGCTATCGACTCAACCTTTTTTTCAACTAAATCCTCTAAAATATGCTCAATTTCAGAAAAATCCAGATCATTGAGCAACTTACCCTTGGAATTTATACGCCCGGAAATCCCGAATCTTAGGCCACCGGGAATTAGAGGAGGACGCTTCTTGTATTTCAAATCATATAGTTTGTGACGATTTTGTCTGCCTATTTCAATAACATCTTCATAATTTTTGTTTGTTATTAAAGCAGTTTTCGCTCCTTTTCTTTCTAGAATAGCGTTTGTGGCAACAGTTGAGCCATGTACAACATGACACTTTTTATTACCTGCAATGTGCTTAATCCCTTCCAATACTGCTTCTGCTGGGTTGTGTGGAGTAGATAATAGCTTGTAAACACCCCAGCCGGATTCATCTTTATAGATAAAATCTGTAAAAGTTCCACCCGTGTCAACACCAATCAGAATCATTGAATATTCCCCCACTATCTCCACTGATTTAAAATGGTAAGGAAATCCGCATAGCGGAGTTCAACTTATACACAAAAAAGCCCCTTCTGAAAATTGTTTCAAATGAGTGGTAAATACTTTGAACATGTACGTAACTGAATCAAGCAAGTTAATAGGGCAGGTAATATTCTATGTTTAAGGGAGGAACTTTGCCTTTTTTAATGCCCCTCTTTGAAAAGGATTTTTCCCGGGCTTTCCTATAACATTCCCGCTCTCGCTTGATGCCAGAAATAAAATTAATTTTTATGGAATTGCCAGCAGCATACTCCTCATCCAAACCGCTATAATGCTGTAAAATCAGACTAATTGCGTTTCCATTGCTATCAACAAATCGCCACTTCCATGCCACAAACACATGAAAAGGATCCCCCCTGTATTCGATTGGATCTCCAAAGCGGCGCACAATGTTTTCTTTCAAACGCTTAAAAAATTTCTTTGTGCCGTTTGAATATTTTAACTTAATTCGAAGCACCTTCTGGCTTCCTGTACAATTACCAACAACCAAAAATCCCCCTCTGAAACCAGGAAAAGGCAAAATCTCGTAGGCAGTAAGATACGGGTAGTCTATTTCAACCAACCCTTTTTCCATCCTAACTCTATCGGAGTATTCTCGTATGTCTTTATTCAATTCAAAGCCAGCAATACCCTTTGGTATTTTTTGATGAGACTGAGCAGACAGATGAGAAATCAAAAACAGATTTGCACTAAATATAAGAAACAGTAAACCTACAAACTTTCGAAACATTTTTATTCCTATAAAAAGTGGTTAGTCGGTAATTTTTTTAATTATCACCAGCAAATCAGCAGGAGTAAAAGGCTTCTGTATAAAATGTTCCAATTCTTCCCTATTAACTCCACATTGCTTTAAATAGTCAGAAGAATAACCCGAAGTAAAGATAACAACCTTATCCGAACACATCTTTTTAATAGCATCTACATATTCAACACAGTCTATGTCAGGCAGAATAATGTCTGAAAAAACTATGTCCACCCGGTCTTTACACTCCTTTAATCTATTTAGAGCCTGTGTTCCAGACCGGACGCACATTACATCAAAACCAACTGACGCCAGGGTTTGTTCCAGTAGTAGGAGTATCTGTTCATCATCATCCACTAAAAGGATCTTAACCCGTCGATCTTCTCCTTCCTTCCCAAGTTTATCGCGTTGGCTTGACTCAGCACTAACAAAAGGAAGATATAGGCTGAAAGTGGTTCCTTCCCCCTGCTTGCTTTCCACCACAACGGAACCACCACTTTGTTTAACCACTCCATAAACCACTGCTAAACCAAGGCCAGAACCTGACTGTTTTGTAGAAAAGTAGGGTTCAAAAATATGTTTCAAAATTTCAGGCTTAATTCCTTCACCCGTATCTGAAACAGAGATAACTACGTAACTTCCAGGTGGCACTTCAAAATGGTCAACTCTTAACGAAGCCTCCAGATTAACTTGCTCAGTAGATATTCTCAAAATGCCACCTTCTGGCATGGCATCTTTAGCATTAATAATCAAATTAGCCAATCCCTGCTCAAGCTGTAACGGATCAATCTTTGTCATCAAAACATCGCCAGAAAGTTCTAAACTAAGTTGTATATTGTTACCCAAAAAGCCTCGCATATCATTTACAACTGTTTTTACCACATCATTGATATTGACATAACGGGGCATGTAAAATTGTTTTCTGCTAAATCCCAAGAGCTGTTCACTTAGTTTTCCGGCACGTTTTATTGCTGATCTAATTTTGTCAGTATAGTCTGCCACTTCCTTGTTACCTTCCGAAACCAGGGTAAGCATATCACAGCAACCCATTATAAAAGTCAGAACATTATTCAAATCATGAGCGAACCCTCCGGCAAGCCTTCCTACCGCTTCCATTTTCTGAGCTTGGATTAGACACTCTCGAAGTTTTCTCTCTTCAGTAATGTCCCGGCCACATTGAACCACGCCTATGACATTCCCATTATCATCCACCAACCTGGCTGAAACTATATGAACATCCTTCCGCTCACCACCTTTAACAAAAATCATCCCATAGGTTTCGACTGCCTCCTGGAAAAATGGATAAATTCTAATCCTACCGTGATATTCTTCCTCAATTTCTCGAGGAGACTTTTTAAGAAGTAGCAAAGCAGGAACGGGAAGTTCCCTTCCTCCAAAAAGTGGTTTTAGGTCTAATGGTTTGTTCAGCATTGTTTCTCTGGATATGCCGGTAAGCACTTCGGTAGCCTTATTCCAAACAACTACATTGCCCTGATAGTCAATAACAAGTGTAGCTATAGGCATTCCATCAATAACACGTCTCATTAAATCCCACTGAGCTTTATAATGTTCTTCTGAAAGAACGCGTTCTGTAAGATCATGCAGGGCACACAGGACATGAATATCCCCCACAAAAACAGGGGCAAAAACTGCTTCAATTACAAAAGAATGATCCCCAGATAAATCCTCAATATAGGAAACATGGGCAAAGCCCATTAGAGCACAATTAAGAGCCACATTAACTATGTTTTTAACCCGTTCTCTAAGGTCGCCCTTAAAGAGATCCCAAAAATTAATCCCTCTAAAATTTGCCTTCTCTTGTTCAAAAAAACTTATAGTGCTGTTATTATAGTTAATTATTTGCCCATTTTCATCTAAAGTAAGGACAGGGCAAGGAAGAAACTGGAATAATGTCTTGTAGCGATAAATGCTTTCTTCAAGCTGGCTTTGTAGGTCCTCTTTTTTCTTTATTTCTAAACTAAGGGCTTCAGTGCGTTTTTTTACTAATTTATTTAAAAATAGAGAAAAAACAGCCAACAATCCAGAAGCACCAACAAATACAATCAGCGCAACTATTACCCATTTTGGCATAAAACCAGGTCCCTTTTTGAGCACCCATTTGTCGATAGATCGATAGTAGAAGGAATTTTTATCTGCCTTGAACTCCTGCAAATACTTATCTATTTTCCTTAATATATTGATATCCAAATCCGGTCTGGCTGCATATCTCAATTCTACAGGCTTGAAAACAATAATTGTGTGAGAAACTCCATATTTATGAGCATGCATCATCCCAAAAAGACGGCTCACCACACCAAAATCTGCTTTCCTGTGCACAATCGCTTCAAAAACCTTAGTATAATCGTCCACAAAAATTGGGTTTATTTGTAGACCAAGTTTAGATGACAAATGTCGAAACGCTAAAGCGTATATGTCCTTTTCTACTAAAGAGACCCGTCTGCCATTAATATCTTCAAATTTTGAAACCTTAACATCGTTTCTTTTGTATAATTCACCCCAATTAATAAAAACAGATTCATTAGAAAATTTAAACAGTCTGGATCTTTCTTTTGAAAAAGCTACAGGCCCCAGAAGATCAAGGGAGCCTGTCTGTAGTCTCTTTAAACATTTCTTCCATATACAAGGTTCAAAAACAAGTTCCCACTTCTCCTTCTTAGCTATGTTTCTCAAGATATCGACAAACAAACCCTGAGGCTGGGCCTCTTTATCGAAAAAGGTCAGCGGTGGATCATTAAAAATCCCAACAACAAGCTTAATGTTCGACGAGGTAGCAGAAGTAGAAATTGAAAAAAGCAAAAAGATGCAGGATAACAACAGGAGAAACGAAAGAGCTGTGTTTTTCTTCACCTAAAATCTCCGTGACCGAACAATCGGGCACTGCAAACAAACAGCCCCGTTCGCCATACTAATGCACCGATTCACCTGTAACGAACCTCCATCCTCCACTATTCTAAATCCATTTTGCTAAAGAAGTCTAGCAAATTCATTGAATTTCATACCAGGGAAAACGAAAAACTCGGCAATATACTAAAGCCGGGTGTTATAAACTTTTAATTGTTGGCGTCCCCAAGGGGATTTGAACCCCTGTTGCCGGCGTGAAAGGCCGGTGTCCTGGACCTGGCTAGACGATGGGGACAGCCAAAAATTTGCATGGGTTCTACTACAGCCCGGTACAAAAAGTCAAGCAATTTTGACGGTTGCGTTTAAAAACTTCATGAACAACCAATTACTCTTCCTATAAGCTCCGTTACCGCTTTATTTTTCTCAACAAGCCTCATTAATTCGTCAGCTTCATTTAATAGCAATTCAGCACTTTTTGCCTGTTTCTGGGTAGCTTGATCAATGCTGGTTATAACCTCGTTCACATGGGCTATTGCTTCTGCCTGTTCCTCTGAAGCAATTTTGATCTCGTCGGCAAGTTCGAAGCCTTCTTGACTAATTTCTGCAACCTTTTGAAATGCAGACTCCATGCTCTTGACCAAATTCACGCCCTCTTTAATCTTTCCAACAGTAGATTCAATGAGGCTTGCTGAATCCCCTGCAGCCTTTGCCGACCTCATTGCAAGATTCCTGACCTCCTCAGCTACTATAGCAAAACCAGCTCCGGCTTCACCAGCTCGAGCTGCTTCAACCGCAGCATTTAATGCTAACAAATTTGTTTGAAAGGCTATCTCGTCAATCACCTTGACAACCTTGACTGTTTCTTCGCTGGAGCGTGATATTTGTTCCATAGCTTTGGTAATTTCCTCTATCTCTTTTCTAGCTTTCAATATGGTTTCCGAAACCTGGCGCATTTTTTCGTTAGCAAAACGAGACTTATCCGCGTTAGCGTTGGTTTTTTCAGACAATTCATTAAGTTCCGATACTGCTTGTTCCAGGGACTGGGCATTGTTACTAGCAAGATCCGTCAAGTCTTTTCCCATCTCAGCAAGTTTTGTACTGGAACGGGCAACTTCATCGGTATTGCTTTGCAAAATTTCACATGTCTCGAAAAGGTCTTTAATTACCGTAAAAATTATGGAAACTATAAGAACCGCAGCAAACAGAGGTACTATGCTAAGGGCCAGAATCATTTTACGTTTGAATGAATTCATCTCTTTCAAGAAAGCTGATATATCCTCTGCAATACACAAAGCTCCTATAACTTCCCCTCGAAAATCCTTTATGGGATGAATCATAAGAGCAGTTTCGCCGACCATAGAAAAGATAGAAACTCCAGTAGATATTGCCTTTTCAATGTCTTCCTTACGTTGATTAAAGTTGCCCCGACCAGTAACATGCACGTATTCACCAAAAAGAAGAGGATGCTTAGAGGGGTCCTTTAATCGGGTGGCTATACTAAGATACTTTTTAAGCATCAACACTTGATAGCCACTAATTTTACGGTTCTCATTTAAATACTCCAGGGTCTGGTCAAAATCTTCTAGATCCTCGACAGAACCAATGTATCTACCGTGGGAGCCATACACGGGTACTATACCTCGTATAACCATACCTCCTCGCCCAATTTCTATACCTGTTATAGGCTTGTGGTTGGGATCTTTTTGGATGCTCCATAGAGTAAAGCGGAAGGCTGAGATGTCATCCGATAACTTTTGTTTATTTCTCCAGAACCTCCATAAACTCCTAACCTGACCATTGACGTTAATGTGAACATGAACCCTTAAGGGTTCTCCCACCGTCTTTTTGTATTCACTCAACTGGTGTTTGAACTGTTTTTTAAGCATTTCTCGAGCCTTGCTTGAAAACTTATCTCTAGCATCCGATATATCTCCCTGAAGCGCAATTTCCAACGCTTTAACAACTCTCTCATCACCAGCAAAAAGGGCTGCTTTGTGAAGAGCCTTGCGAGATACCTGTTTAATGCTTATATCAAAAATCATACTAGTTTGTTTTAACGCCTTTTCCTTTTCCAGTTGTACGAACTTCACAGTGTACTTGGTGACAAGAAAAACCATCAGAAAGGAGAAAGCAAAAATCGCGGTGCACCCAACAACAGTGGGAATAAAAACCTTTCGCTGTCTCAATACCGCACAAATCTTCTCCAAAAACCCCATCTTTCCCGTATCATTCATCATTCGCTCCCCTCCTTCCTTTTGGAAACATTCGTAAAAACGTTGGTATGCTCTCGTAAACTGACTAATGCAGAAAAAAACGCAAAATTCATTCCTTTAAAGATGGTTTAAAAGGCTAAAAAAATTGAATAAAATCTTCCTTATCTACCTTTACAATGAAACGCAAATTTTACACCATTGGCACTTAACTATGAACTACCCTCCCTCTTCTCTGCACAAGTTCACAATTTTTACACTTCTTCGTATTATTCAGAAAATATTTAAGCTACAACGAGAACAAACATTTTTTAACAAAAAGATTTTTTTCACACAAGTTACAAGAGGACTTATATGTCATATCTCTTACAAAATGATAGATATCTTTATGCTGCTATATTAAATACATCTTGAAATTCTAATATTAAGTGAACCTTAGACCTTATCCGCAACGGTATCTCCAGCTCAATTCTTTGCTTTTCAGGACTAAGGCTGAAAGCGCACATTATCTAGTAGCTACCAGTTTATGCAAGCTATTTGCACTTCAGAAAAGAGTCGAAACCTTATTTAACACGAATCGAATGTCTGAAAAAGTTCAACTAATACCCAGATTGAAGAAGGCTATATTGCCCATGAATTCAAAATGCTGGAACAAGCTGAAGAAACTATTAAATTTAGAATTGACTATAATGAAATAGCTACAGGTCTGAGTTGTTGAAGATCCTAAAATCCACAAAATTTTCTTGCCCATAGATGTTGAAGTTTGCGCAAAGAGCAACAAAAAATTTCTTGTTCTTGGATAAACGTTACATTAGCATTCATAATTCAAGATTTTCTGTTCAAAAATGGAAGGGAATTAGGATCTGTAATGGCTCAAAAGATTGCTCTTGAAACATTAGGTTGTAAGGTAAATCAGTGTGAATCTTCTTACATTGTAGAAACATTAAAAAAACATGGATATGAATTAGGAGCTTTTTCAGAAAAGGTGGATATTTATATTATTCACGGCTGTGCGGTTACCGCAAGAGCCTCCTATGAAACCCGTCAGTTAATCAGAAGAGCCCACAAGACAAACCCAGGTGCTCAAATTGTGCTTATCGGGTGTGCCGCCCAATTCGAAGGATTGGAATTGGCAAAACAGGGCTTGGTCACTCATGTTCTGGGAAACAAAGAAAAGTACGACATACCTATTTTTTTGTCCATTGAGGCTACTACCCAAAATCCTATCATAGCTGTATCAAACCCTCGAAATTTTCCCACACTACTACCTTTAGAACATTCATCAATGATTGCTGACAGATCTCGAGCCTATGTGAAAATACAAGACGGATGCAACGCCTTTTGCTCTTATTGCATTGTACCGTTTCTGCGAGGAAGAAGTCGCAGCTTGCCTCAAGAACATATTTTGCACCAGATAAATCACCTGGTAAAGGCAGGTTTTCAGGAAGTGGTTTTAACGGGAATACACATGGGTAAATGGGGAGAAGATTTGAATCCCAAAAAAAATGTCTTGCAGCTGCTTCAATATCTTGATGAGCGAGGAGTTCTACCCCATAGATTAAGATTAAGTTCGCTTGAGCCCACGGAATGCAGCCCTGAACTAATAAGTTTTCTCACAACAAAAAACTGGTTTTGCCAGCATTTTCATATTCCATTGCAAAGCGGAGATGCTGGTGTTTTAAAGCTTATGAACAGGAACTATAGTCCAGACTATTATGCTGATATAATTATGGAAATTAGAAAACATTTTCCTCATGCGGCTATTGGAGCGGATGTAATTGCCGGGTTTCCTGGAGAAACAGAGAAAAACTTCATGCACACTTGCAATCTGTTAAAAAAACTTCCTATTTCTTACCTTCATGTTTTCCCTTATTCGCCGCGCCCGGGAACGAAATGCTACAATTTCCCTGGACTTCTACCCAAGTCGGCCCGTAAAGAAAGAGCTCACGTACTAAGAACCATTGGAACTGAGAAAAAACTTCAATTCCTGAAAAAGCAACTTAATAAAACCCTTGAAATCATCCTCGAAGTGAATGTGGGCTCCAAAATGTGGAAGGGAACATCCAGAAACTATGTCACCGTTTTGACTGAAACTCCTTATTCGTCACCTAATTTAAAGGGACAAAGAGCTTTAGTAAAAATTACGAAAATAGACCCACGAAAGCTTCTCGCTATTGGAAAATTTACTTATTTTATCTCTTAAAGATGAAAAATCTGACCCACCTGGGGTCTGGAACTTCGGATCTCTCAAAGAATAACGACATTTCTTCTCTATAATTTTCCAGAAAAGGATCAATATATCGATAAACAGCCTTTTTCCAGTTTTCATTCGGGAAATTGACTTCTATCAAATTTCTTAAGCACTCTTCCACATCGTCAGGACGAAGATTTTGAAAAATGTGTGGCCATTCTCCGATGCTTATCGGTTCCGCTAGCCACCCCGACCGCTGATCACCCAGAAAATTTGCCGCCGCTGTGAAAAGTAATTGAGAAATTGTAATATCTTCAAGAGAAAGTACCTGTCCGCCTGACCATAATTTTGCCCTAATGTCGTTCCATTTAATCTTAAGAATTCCCAAAAGTCCACCAATGCAAACTATGGTATCCAGAACTGATTCGGCCAAAGCAACATCTGCAGGGGTTTGAAAAAATTCTACTTTCGTACCGGTGCTTTCAGATCCTCGACAAATTTTAGGAAACCGTTCAAGGAGGGCCTCTAGTTTTTCATACCATTCATTTTCAAGGATGTCCTTTCCAGCAGGACACATTGATAACCATCCACTATCTACCAGCCTTTTTGCCCTCCGGCCAATCCGCAATACAGGTCCTAACCCAATTCTAAAAATGTGTTCAATATAAACATTTTTTAAGATTGTTTTTGCTTTTTCAACACTGCCACTGCTTAATATATACAAACCCAGGTTAGTTGTAGAAAAGACCTTGTCCAAGACTTCTTCTCGAAGTTGACTATCATCAATTCTTATCTGATCTGCGACAATTACTTTGTTAGTAAGCGAAGCAAATTCAAGGCGTAAATAGTCTAGAAAACCATCATCTGTAATAGACTCAACAACTCGTTTCAATAAATCTACGCGCCCAAGATGAACCATAATATAGGAAGGAGCATTTTCTACAATTTCCCTGGTATCAATAACTTTGGGAGACTTAATTTCTGAAGGTTCAATTGGTTTATATATGGAAATTGCATCATAGTAGTCAGGAATGGCCTGGTCTTCCATCCTGCCTTTATGAAACCTGTATGCCTCCTCCTCAACTTCAGCATCCAGAGCATACATGGCATGATCCATAATCTCTTGATAAAATGAAATGTTGGTTTCAAACAGTACGCTCAAAACAGATTTTACCAGGTCTTCATACTGAGGATACTTACACTCCCAAAAATACACCTCATCTATAGTATGTGGTGGAAGATAATCCCGAGCCTCGGTAAGGTCTATGTCATCCGGTTTTACAGCTACGCGAAGAGTTTTTTTAATTAGAGCGATGAGAAAGAAAAATTCAACAGAATACAGCCAATTTACTAAAGGTTCATATCCAGCTCTGGCAAGCCGTTCAAGCCATTCCAACCCTGGTCCCGGCAAAATTGCATCTTTTCGCCAACACTCCACATCAAAAAAGTGAAGCCATTGTTTTGTGCTGGCAAGGGCGAGTAAGGGTAAAGCATCGTCTGGGCCAACGTCCATAACAGTAACATACAGATCTTGTGGAGACATAGACCGCACTACTGTCACAGCATCGGGCCTCTCCAAAATAGCCGCCATCCTCTCTTTCGCTGGCAAAGACATTACAGCTTGAGCAAACTTAGCTGCGGGCAGTTTTTCAAATCGCTTTTTGTCAAGACTTACAACATTGTTCATAAACTCATATCCTTCACTGGGCATATACAAATGTTCACTACAAAAAGTAATCACCAGAAGCTGAAACACAACGTACACCATAAAAATTGTACACACTTACTTACTAAACAATGACACGTGGCAGTTTCATTTTGTTGAGAATCTTTCCTCCTTCCTTTGTAACAAGTACCATATTTTCCAGGCGTATGCCTCCTTTGCCAGTAAGATAAATACCGGGCTCTATAGTTATAATCATGTTCTCTTTAATAGGCACAGGTTTTTGTTTT
>JALXAE010000108.1 GCA_026992355.1 Syntrophobacterales bacterium
GTCCGGCAATACCGCAATGTTCAAGCAGTTTTTCGCTTACTGGGTATTTTCGGAGAAGAGAAAGTTGCATTACACGTTTTACCTTACTGCGGAGATCTTGAACTTCGAATCCTTATTGAACTCCAGCGAGCGCTGCACTGCAATGCTCAATTGAACGGATATACAGCAAGAAAGTTGTCTAAAAAGTGCGATTGCCAGCTATCGTTAGGTACAAAAATACAGCTCCTTTTGGCTGAGTCTAATGGGAGGGGCAACGTTGAGAATAGTGGCATGAGATCTGTGGCCCATTAATTCACTTTTTGGTATGTATTTCAACATACCCATATGGCTGCTTCAAATCGATCTCCACGTTGCAGCTTTGTGCTTTTTGCTAACACGCAATTCGGTAATTCTTAAGTATCAATTTTGACGGAGATTTCTGGTAGTTTAAAAGCCTGTAGTCAACGCGAAATTCATTTGTCTTTTTTGTTCCGATATCTTAGAGTAATTATAACAGAATCGATACAGATTCTTAGTTAAGCCGGCGATGTATTACACGCCTATTTTGTAGTTCCTGATCAGAGGTGAGAGGCAACATGAAAATCAGCCAATTGCTTGATGAGATCAAAAAACATGACCTGGTTTTGCCTGAGTTTCAGCGAGAATACGTGTGGTCTCGTGAGCAGGCAAAACAGTTGTTTGTATCTTTAGTAAAAGGTTATCCTGTAGGAGGCCTCCTGTTTTGGAAAACAGATGATCCACCCGAACTGAAAAATTTAGATAAAGTCCCCGAGAAGTTCGGGACCATTCAAATCATCCTTGATGGACAACAGCGGTTGACTACGCTCTATATGTTGCTAACTGGTGAAATTCCACCTTATTATACGGAAAAAGACATTACGATAGATCCTCGGGACTTGTATTTCAACATTGGTAAAGGGGAATTCCAATATTATCAAGCTTCTCGCATGAAAGGGAACCCCCTATGGTGGCGGGTAATAGACTGCTTTAATTCATCCAAAATAAACGTTTTTGAAATCGCTAAACAAGTGACAGAGAATGAACAGGATGCATTTCATTATGCACAGCTGTATAATGATAATCTCACCAAGCTTCGTCAGGTTAAGGAGATGGAACTGCCGGTTCAGGTTGTACCGGTTAAGGCAACGATTGATGAGGCCATCGATATTTTTGACAGAGTTAACAGCCAAGGGACCAAGCTTACGGACGCAGAATTGGCGTTGACACATATTACGGCTAAGTGGCCACGGGCAAGGCAGAAATTAAAAGCAAAGATTGAGGATTTGAGTTCTCGAAACTTCTTTTTCGATCTGACCTTTATGACTCGTGCATTAACAGTTACGGTGACTCACCGGGCATTGTTTGAGCATGTCCACAAATCCCCAAGTGATGAGTTACTCGCAGGGTGGAAAAGATTGACAAAAATATTGGATTATTTAGTAACTATTTTGCCAGATCGCGCCAAGATACACTCCACCGAAGACGTGAACACCACGAATGCATTCATTCCCTTGATTGCTTATTTGTCATTAAATGACACCCATT
The DNA here is from genome assembly GCA_026992355.1 of Syntrophobacterales bacterium. Classification (GTDB taxonomy): domain Bacteria; phylum Desulfobacterota; class Syntrophobacteria; order Syntrophobacterales; family Thermodesulforhabdaceae; genus JALXAE01. The sequence continues at coordinate 1,546 of JALXAE010000108.1, forward strand.
TTTCAGATGATACTTCGATCAATCAAGCGATACATTGGTTGTACGCAGCGCTGATGTGGTCGCGTTATACAGCTCAAACTGACCAGCGTCTTGAACAGGATATTTCTCTCGTCATAAGATACTCTTCTCCTTGGCTTGCTTTACGGGAGAGAATAGTGGATCAACGAGGGCGCATCGAAGTAAAGGCTGGTGATTTGGATGGCCGTGGTGCTCAACATCCACTTTATCGCATGACTTTTATTCTAGCGAAAGCACATGGAGCAGTAGATTGGTTTAACGGTGCACCATTAGGTACAACACATGGTAAACCTTATCACATTCATAGCCATCATATATTCCCAGTCTCTATTTTATATAAAAATGGTTTTGATTCCGAAAATCATCTCCACCGAAAGATTGTTAACGAAATCGCTAACAGGGCTTTTCTTACTTCTACCACGAATCAAAGCTTATCAAACACTCATCCAGAAAAATACTTGCCTCTAGTCGAGGAAAAGTACCCTGGTGCGTTGGCTAAACAGTTTATTCCTGAGGATCCTTTGTTGTGGAAAATAGATAGGTATGAGGATTTTTTACAAGCGCGCCGTGAATTGATTGCTCGTAAAATAAATGAATACATGGATACCTTAATTTCCAGGTCTGAAGATCTACAAGAGAAGTCTGTGGCTGAATTAGTTACACTAGGAGAAAGTGCTACTCTGGAGTTTAAAAGCACTTTGCAGTGGGATATAAACCGAAATCATCTTAATAAAAATTTGCGCTTTTCAGTTCTCAAAACAATTGCCGCTTTTCTTAATTCGGAGGGAGGTATTTTAGTCATTGGTATAGAAGACAATGGTTCTGTGCTTGGCTTACAGTACGATCTGAAAACTGTAAAAAAGCATTCTCTGGATGGTTTTGAGCAATTGTTGAGTACCTTGATCTGTGAACGTATCGGAGCAGAATATGCTCCGTTGATTAATATCCATTTTGAAAAAATTGATGGGAAAGATGTTTGCGTGGTTTATGTTGAAAAGGCCCCGCAGCCCGTTTTTATGACGAGCCCTCAAGGAAAAAAGTTTTATATTCGTCATAGTAACACAACTCGTGCTCTCGATCCTGAACAGATGCACCATTATATCCAGTTAAACTGGGAATGAAGCCCGCAAGATGTTAGTTAAGATTAGTCCGCCAACCACGTTTGGCAGGAGAGCGCCACGTTTGGCGGAAAAATAAAAATAATTATGGAATTTTCATTATTATACCAGGGAGCATTGAAGTCAAACGGTACCTGTACCCAAAAGCAACAAATACGTCGTGCCTTTCATCCTCAGTTGAAAGCACTTTGGCAGCAACCTCCACTAAATTCTTTTCATGAATTTGTGATAGAAGATCCCTCCCGAGGAAACGTCTCTATTCTTAGAAAAGTTGGGGATTCTATCTTTGCTCCCCTTGTAAGTGAGGGCTTAAAACTTTCTCCCGAATTGGATATCATTTTTTTGCGATCGGAAGCCCCCGGTTCTCTAATTACGCAAGGCGGCGATATTGGTGATAGGCTCAAAATCTTATTTGATGAACTAGGAATGGCAAGAAAAGATGAAGAAATTCCAAGAAACGAGAACCCCAAGCAAGACGAAAATCCATTTCCCTGCGTTTTGGAAGATGATAGTCTCATTACCAGGGTTTCGGTCAAAACAGACCGTCTGTTAATGCCTATGCCATCAAACAATTATGTACACCTGCTGATCACTGTAAAAACTAAAATAGTATTAAGGGACATGGTTTAATATTTCTAAAAGGATAATAAGTTATCAACAATGTGTTAAGCATGCCTGGAATTTCGCTAACGCTCAGATCGACCAGGTCAGCACCCCGTTAGCCAGCCATGAGAAGATTATGGACGATTTATACACGACTTTTGAAAACAACGACAAAGTTGCCCATGCTGTTTGGGAGTTCATTCAGCATCAAGGGTTAGCATCATTTACACTTCGACCTTTCAATCGCTTTAATACCGCTTTTACTGAGTGGTGGCTTATTCCTGCTACTGAATGGCCTGCCTACAAATATGGCAAACTGTGTTTTCACAGATACCCTCGCACACCAGAAGGAGTTCTTTACTCGGGTTATTATGTGGAAAAGGGACTTGGTTCACAATTGAATGGACTCCCCAATGTGCAAAAGAAGCATCTGATGCAAGGTGACTGGCAATGGCACGAATTTGTTAACCGCTCTCTCGATGGCGAAATCAATAAAGTGATAAAAGAACTTTCTGATATGAACCTAGCGAGAATACGAGTGTTAGTAGAGATTCATGCCTTCAACAAAGTGCCTAAGGTTGACATGGAACGCAGTGCCCCGAGCGATACTATTGAATTTGAGATTACTGCGCCTGGTTTGCAATGGCAGTTGATACAACCAGGTAAAAGCAACTTGGCAAAATTTAATGGTGCAGGTAGCCTACGGGATTTGCTAGAACGCATTTATAAGGAAAGAGATCTGGATTATTTCTGGATAGATTTGGTTATAGGGGCTCGCTTCCGTTATGGAAATAACTCTGGTTGGGATGCATCCGATATTTGGATGAAAGTGCTGCAACCTTGGACTGACTTTGTCCATTAGTTGGACACTGGTAACATCATCAGGATTGATACGACTTGAAAGGTTGTTTTCAATCTATCGATGAAGAAGACTATAGTGGACCCCGAAAAAGAGCCTGTTATGCTCGCGAAGAGAGAAGTTGCGCATCCAGGACTAATGGCGTGAGCGTGCAAAAAAATCTTGCTACCTAAGAATTCCAGCTCTGCGCAACATTAAGCATAAGAAGTGGCATTGAGCGTGGGGGGGTCTGGAAAAGGGTACGATAACAAATTTTTTCTACAAACAGTAGTGGGGTTCCCACGGATGTGTCGTATGATTATGACATTGAGAAAATCACCTTAAGTTCCACCCTTTTTTGTCTTGACAATGGGGCCCGCCTTAGAGAGAGACTATGCCCAAGAAATCACCCTTTCTTTTCGAGTTGGCTTTAAAAGTTTAAAACAGACTTCAAGCTCTTCCACCAGTATGATTTAGGCATCATTTTACTTGCACCAAAATGTTCTTAGAGCGAATCCCTAGTTTAGCACTTTCTTGCCCGGGTGTTATCTTGGGCAATCACAGCCCTATTGTCTCATCGTGCCAAAGTGCCAGTCTCTTCGCCGCATAGAAAACACTCGCTATGATGTCTTCGCCAGTCAAAAAAGGGTAATCCTCGATGATTTTCTTCTCATCCCAACCCTTAAGCCAATTTTTCCGATATCAGTTTAACCATTCTGTATGTATGATCCATGCTGGTTACACTACAATCTCACAGGTTATTGTTTCAATTACAGGTGTTGAAATATTCTTGGCTTCTAAGCCTTCCAAATAAAACAGTATCGCCTCTCTCATGTTTTGAACGGTCTCGTCAACTGTTTGTCCGGTGGCCACGCAGCCCGGTAGTGAAGGGCAGTAAGCCGAGTAGTTGTTTTCAGCCTTTTCGATGATGATCGTATATTTTTTGCTCATTTTATTTATCTCCCTTTAACCCAGCTTGTTTGAATACACTGTTCAGTGTGCCGGGGCCAAGATCATCATTTGGTTTCCCGGCAATGGTGACAAGCCCCTTTTTAACAGGGTGCTTGAATTGCTTATGGCTTCCCCTTTACCTCACAAGCTACCAGCCAGCTTGCGAAAGTGTGTTGCAACGTGTGAAACGCTGCACGATGCCGTGAGCCTGTAATTCCTTCATTAATACTTAATCTCTTTTAATACCCGTGCAAAACTCTTTGAAATTTCCTATACTTGCCCCCCTCATGTTTCTTAAAAACAAGTTCCGCCGGGCCTCCTTTGGGTCTGTCCTCGAACATTGCCCTTACATCAGGGGTCGTAAATCCCCTTCTCGACCTGTTGCTTTTAGGATCAGGAATATGAATAAGCCCATTTTCAAGGTCTATTATATGCCCCCATTATAGGTCAAAATCTGCCCGGCTCACATTTCAGTATGTAGGCTTAAAAAATTCATATCATGTAATCGCAAGCTTACCAAGGCTAAACGTTCCAAGAGCTGAGTTACTTCTTCGTGTGTCAAGAATCGCACTCGCCGATTGTTCAGTCGTGGCGTTTTTACTTTTTTGACCGGGTTTTCCCTGTCCCACGATCCTTACAAAATCGCTTTATCGATAATTTGCAAAACAAGAACCAGGCAATGTTTTATAATAAACGTATTTAGTATTGCATTATTGGAAACATTATGGCATAGTCGCCTCAAGGAGGTGATTTATGCCGAAGATTTTGAAAATAAAAGATCCGGAAAAGGTGAGGGAAGAGATCGCGAAACACATCTCGAGCAGTGCGGATGCGCGTTTTGTTCGGAGGCTTGATGTGATCTTGCTTGTTTTAAATGGTCATCCTGCAAGATTTGCAGCTAGTATTTTTGGAATAAATCCTACGACTGTTCAAAGATGGATACACCTTGTAAACAACCATGGTGTGGAAGCTTTAAGGGACAAACCCGGGCGAGGACGCCCTTCGAGACTAAGTGAAGCCGATCAATCGAAATTGAAAAAGGAAATTCAGAAAGCGCCTTCGGAATTTGGTTACGACCAGGCCAGATGGGATGGGAAACTTTTATCGCATCACCTTAAAACTCGATACGGTGTGGAGTTAAAGGTGCGACAGTGTCAAAATCTATTCAGAAAACTTGGGTTTTCCCTTAAGCGCCCAAGAAAAATACCTGTTGGAGGGGATGAAAAGAAGAGAGAGGCGTTTAAAAAAAATCCTAGAGAAAATCCTCCCTGACGAGGAGGTAGAAATTCTTTACTACGATGAGGCGTTCTTTAAAAGAGAAGGCACTATTACAAGGTCTTGGTACTTGCGCGGTGAGGTGCCACAAATTGAATCTCCAGCAACCTTTGATAAAATAGGCGTTTGCGCAGCAGTGAGTCCCCGTGACGGTAATTTATTTTCTCTATTGTTTGATGGGTTCGATTCAAATACCTTCATCTATTATCTCAAATGGCTCATGGAAACCATTGGCGTAGAGAAAAAAATTGTGCTCATTGTTGATAATGCGAGTTCGCACCGATCTTTGAAGGTACGGGAGTTTGTTGAAAAATACAGCGACTGCCTAG
>JALXAE010000109.1 GCA_026992355.1 Syntrophobacterales bacterium
GGGTGAGGGAATAGTTAATAATGAATTGGGAATAATGAATTTTTAATGGGGGGAGAAACAATCAACAGTCAACAGTCAACTGAAAACTGTCAACAAAAAACGATCCGTCAGTTGACGGATCGTTTTTTGTTTTTCGTTGATTGTTCCCATTACTATGTGCATGTTGAGTTCTTCTGCTAGTTCGCTGAATTTTTCTGTGTATTTGTTGGGGATTTCCATTGCGAGGTTTTGGTAGTTTGGTGTTAGTGGGCCTGTTAGGAATATTTCCGGGTATGCTAGTATGTTGCATTCTTGTTTGTGTGCTTCATGAGCGAATTGTATTGCTTTTTCTAGGTTTGTTTCTGGTTCTAGGTGTGCTATCTTCATTTGGGCGGCGCATATTTTGATTTCCATTTTTTGCACCTCTTCTTTGTTTTTAGTCTGTTTCTGTGAGTTCCACCATTGGGTCCTCTTTTATTCTTTCTAGGATTATGTGTGTGCTGCTTCTCTCTATTTCGGGGGTTGATATGAACTCGTTTATTATTCTTTGGAGGTCTTCTCTGTTTTTGGCTCTTATTAGAACGACGAAGTCAATGTCTCCGAGTAAGAAGTAGACTGCCCATACGCCTTTTATCTTAGAGAGTTTTTCTCCCACTTTTTTCTGGTACCCCGGTCCGAATTTTGCTCTTATCATGGATATTGCTAATATATCGCATCCAACTTTTAGGGGGTCAACCAGTGCCATGAACTTTTGTATTATCCCTTTTTCTTGCATTCGTTTGATCCTATAGTGTATTGCTGATTTGGACATTTTGAGTTCTTTGCTTATTTCCTCCAAGGACTTGTTTGCGTCTTGTTGGAGTATGTTGAGTATTTTCCTATCTATCCTGTCTAGTTGCGTGTTTTTTCTCTTTGTTGGTTCGTTTTTCTTCACTTTTCTATCACCTTTGAGGGGTCCTTGTTGATGGAATATTTAATTGGAAAATATTTTAATTATTTAAATATTCTTTGAATAAATTCAAAAATTTATGTTATTTGATGTTTTCTTTTAGAACACTTTCCAATATCTCTAAACCCTTCTCCACTAGCTCTAATTCCACAGTTATGGGAACTAAAACCCTGATAACGTTACTGTAGATTCCGCTTTTTATTATGATGAGCCCTCTACTTAGGCTATCGTGAATGACCTTCTTGGTCTCCTCGGGTGCCGGTTTCTTGCTTTGCTTGTCCTTCACTAGCTCCATGGCAACCATGGCTCCGAGTCCCCTTGCGTCACCCACCATCTCGAATTCGTCTTTGAACTCGTTGAACCTATAAAGTAAGAGTTTTCCTATTTTTTCGGTGTTACCGAGGTTTTGATTTATGTTATGCACCAGTTCGATTCCTGCTATTGCTGCTACAGGGTTTCCTCCAAAAGTTCCTCCAAGTCCTCCCGGGTGAACAGAGTCCATGATTTCTTCTTTTCCAATTACACCGCTAAGTGGAAATCCTGCAGCTATTGATTTGCCGAACGTTAACATGTCTGGAATTATATTGTAGTGTTCATATGCGAACATTTTAGCTGTTCTCCCAAAGCCCGTTTGAACTTCATCCGAAATAAATAGGATCCCATTCTCTTTGGTTAACTGGTAGAGCTCTTTAATGAATTTCTTTGGAGCGACAATAAAACCGCCTTCGCCTTGTACGAGTTCGATTATCAATGCAGCGATTTCATCGTATGCATAGTGTGTTTCTAATTTATACGCGATATATTCTAGTACCCTCTCACTACATTCGTCGCAATCAAGATTGATGCCGAATGGACATCTATAGCAATAAGGGAAGGGCAGTCTCTCAATGAAGCTTACTGGGTGTCCTAGATGATATTTATATGGTTTGTTTTTTCCAGTCATTGTCATTGTTAACCTTGTTCTGCCGTGGAAA
>JALXAE010000110.1 GCA_026992355.1 Syntrophobacterales bacterium
GTTTGACTGCGTATTGGAACGGTTTTATTGGCGCAAAAACGTGATTTTGCACGATGATTACCAATCTTTTGCCTGGGTTAAAGAAGATTGGGAGCGCTCGGCAGTTTTTGTCGATTTTTATGGTGGAAACCCTGATCTTCTCTATCAGATTATCTTTAACGAGCTTAAACGGAATACGGAGGATTTGAAGCAATTGCGTCAAATCAAGAATTTGGATTTTGAGATAGAGGCTTATTATGATGGTGACTGGATTTCAAAAAAGAATGTAGAAAAATTTGGAATAGGAGATTATCAGTTTTTACTTGGGGCAGACAGTCTTGGCAGGAAGGGGATGCCTGTTTCGGACGAAAACCTTGCGAAAAGCTCTAATTCCATTCATGTGGAAGGAGATCACAACATCATTGTTCAGGATACAGCCGGAACTATAAACATTAATACCCGACTTCCTGAAGAAGGTGCTTTTTGGTCGAAAGGTAAAGGGGAATTGAAAATTTTGTTTATCGGAGCTAATCCGCCGGGAACGGATGAACTGGATTTGGATAAAGAGTATGGAAAAATTAGCTCAGTATTAGATGGGCAAAATATTAGAGCATTCTCAAAGATGCGCGCTAATTTTGATGAACTAAAAAAAGGTATTAATACCTGTAAACCGACAATTCTGCATATTTCAGGACATGGTATCGGTAATGAAGAAGAGCGCCAGATGCTTGGTGAGTTGTTCCCGGCGATGGAAATGGCTAAAGCCGGAATTCTGTTTTTTAGTAAAAATAATAGGCCGTATGAAATCATTACAGCATCGGATTTAGCTGAATTGATTCAAAGTAAGAAAGAATCTAATGTAGCCAGTATCGGTTTGGTTGTTTTGAATAATTGTTCTTCTCATTTATTGGCGCGGGAAGTCAGTACAGTAGGTGTGTATGTCATCGGCATAAAAGACTCAATCAAAGATGAGTTGGCCATCACATTTTCAGAATACCTGTACACGAGTATTAACTTAAAAGAGAAGTTAAATGCAACGACTATCGAGGAGGTTATGCGTGAAACGGTCTCTTCTATGCCTAAGAGCAGCCAGAACAATATCATGCTGTATTTTGATGGTGCAGCGATTTCTTTAAAGTAAACAATGGAGAACAAAACTAAGCTTATGAATGAGTTGGAAATTAAAAATGTCAGTGAAAGGTTTTTTGTGGAAAGCCTAAAGAATTTTGAGAATGGTGAGAAAGACAATGATGCCATCTTAATTCTGCTTTCAAATTTGTTAGAGGCCACAGATGCAGAAGAGGACGTCTATCGGGATGTCCATCTGTTCATTGACTCCAACGAGGAGTTTTCAGCCTATTCCAGAAAACTATCCAATCTATTGCGGCTCAAAGATGCTACTGTTTGGATGAAGGTGTTGTCAAGAGCGACTGTTGTTGCAGGTGGGGTCGCTGCAGGAGGAGCCGCTTTTGGATTGGCAGACGGGGTTAAATTGGCGGGTGGTATTTTATCTTTTCTCGCACTTGTGGCCGGTGAGGGTACCGTTGTGAAATTTAACGAGCAAGATGCAAAGATACTGCTTGCTATTTCCAGAATAGGTAAGACCTTTTCAAAGGAAAAATTACGCTCGAAGTTAGAGGAGTTGAATGAGGAATTTTCCGGAAAGTTTGATATTGAGCAAAACCTGGTAGAGCGGTCCTTGAAGAAATTTGTCAGGTATGGGGTGTTGGATTCTGACACTCGGGACGATATATACGTAGTCCGTGAAAAGATAAAGCCACTCAGGCAGAAATGATTGTGGTGGATTAGCAGGACTGGATCAGGATTGCAGGATTATAGGATTGGCAGGATTTTGTTGAGGTTAGGGCAATGAGAGATACGTAGGCAAAAAAAGAGGTATAGGGTAGGTAGTCTTGAAAAT
>JALXAE010000111.1 GCA_026992355.1 Syntrophobacterales bacterium
CCTGCGATCAAATCATCGGGCGTTTCAGGTGGAACATCATCCCTGCAGCTACAATGAAAGAAAGTGATGAAAAACAATAGAAGGGAAAATGGGTTTTTCATGGTGCTTTCTTTTGGTGTTTTTATGAGCTTTGCTTTTGGTTCAAAGAGCAAATCGTTTCCTTAGGTGAGCAAGAAGCGTTTGTTTGGACGAATACGATTCTTTTGGCAGCTTGCTCCCTCGCAAATTAGATCAAATTTAAATCGAGTTCGATCTGTGAAATTGCCCTATTCAACGCTTCATTGTATTCAGCTCTCCTCTTTTTCGCTGCATTTTTTTTTCGGCTTGCCAAATAGGCTTCGATTGCATATTGGACTTCCTTTTCAATTGTATGGCTCAAATCATCGAAAGCTCGTTCGTAAGAAGTCAGATCAAGCTCCTCGCCCCCTCCATCTTTAGCAATCGCAATTAGTTGTCTCAACAAACCCAATATATGATTACCCTTAGCTTCCAATCCATAAGGAGCACCATCCATGCAGACACGAGCCAGCTGCTGTTTTTGTTTTCTAATTTCTGATATTAACTCGCTGCTATTCATTCTTGATTTTTTACGCACTTCCAAAGGTTCAGCATATGAGTCATTTGACACTGCTATTAAAATCTTTCTTCATCCCAGTTTCCAATTTTCGTTAAGTCTTCAAACACCTTCTCATTTCTCCTAACAACTCTCAACACATTTAAATCAGCTTCAATATTTGAGTCCACATCATACGGAAAATAATCATCATTAAAATAAAAGGCAGTCATTCTTTTACTTAATTCTGGATAAAGATTAAGTTCACTTATTTTAATTGAAACAAAAACAATACAAGAAGTCCCAATATGTTTCAATCCCCTATTGTCTTTCAAATAGGCATATAGGGCTTCTCCCCCCCACAAGCCAAACAATCTGTTCAACCCATTCTCATCTCTTAGTGTCCCCAAACAATGAAAAACCCAAACATACCCTTTCCTGTTATTGTTGCTTAGCTCTTTTTTATCAATCAATTCATCTTTAATTTTCTTTGACAAAACCCCTTCTGCAAATGCTTTCTCCACCCTCTGATTTGAAAAAAATCTGTCTAATCGCTTCAATCCGTTCTTCTCGACATCCTCTATTTCCCAATCTAAAAGTTTAGTGCAATGTATTCCAATTATTGAATGTCGGTTAAGTACAGTTTCAATATCATTTATTATTTCATCCCACTGTTCTTGATAAGCATTTCCAGGTCTATTGTACCTTAAAGAAACATTTTCCTTTATCAATTCATCAATACGGTGTTCTTCTTCAAAAAAAGCCTTCAACGAACTTTCATTCTCTCTAATTAAATTCAGCATATCATTTGGCCAAGAACCTATATCATCGAATATTATATGATCTTTAAAACTTATCATGTTTTCTGACACTATCTTCAAACATCGCACAACTAACTACTTCATCCTCCCAGGTAGAAAGTTCTCTTCTGCAGCATCCACACTCAAATATCACTTGTGCGCATATAACTTTCCCTTCGAGCTTCAGAGCAGGAATATATCTGAGGTACGTTTCAGTGCTCTATGCCCCACAGAATCAGAGGGTCGAAAACGCCTGATCCCATTGGCGAATTGGTGCTTCTCTGGTAGAGCATCCCAAGCATGGCCCGCTCCCCGCAAAAGCAAAAAACTTGTAGCCATGGCATTACCATCAGGTGCAAATATACAACTTCCATTTGATTTGTGCAAATTTTTGGCGGATTTTTTTATTTTTTTGCAGACGGGGTCAAACACGCATATCCCGATTCCCCCCATTTCACGCTAAGGCGCTAAAAGATTTTTTCCTTCTGCAAGTTTATTTCAGCGATACAAGGTCATTTACTCTCATCCTGAGGACTAAAGA
>JALXAE010000112.1 GCA_026992355.1 Syntrophobacterales bacterium
GCATAGCTAAAGCTGCATTGGCAGATGATTTTGTAATACTTTGCCCTCCGCCGGGCAAACCAGCAGATAATTCCGTCGGTGCTGCCTTATTGCAGCTGGTGGCATGACACTTTTTAGGAAACTTCAGCTGAACTGATCTTATAGCTTTTTCATCCCACTTGCGGTCTCCAAAACTTCATATAGATGATTAGCTAACTCCTGGTTTTGGAAACATTTGACTTTATCTTTAGGTGGCGGCTTCAATGTTCCCTTTTGCCATGCTTCATACGTTTCTAGTAAAGCTGCCTTAATGGCTTCCACCTCGTTCTTAACTACCATACCGAGATCATATTTTTTCATCAATTTACCAGTAGCCTCGTCTTCCGCAGTTATTGCTAAAATGGGGCGTTGAACAGATATATACTCATACAACTTTCTCGGTATTTGAAGAGGAAACCCAGACTGAATAACAAGAAGGAGGTCTGCTTTTATCTGATAATCTAAAGCCTTTTCATGAGAAACCCTTGAAATTATTCTTACAACGTTCTTTAATAAAGGCTTCTCTAACAAGATTCTTAAATCAATGTCATTTATTGATATACCACCAACAAGGTTAAGCCTAATTTTATCTATAGGAAGCAAACCCTCATAAATAATTTCATAAAGGGCCTTCAAAAGGGGTTTCGGATCTCTTGAAAGGTACAGCATCCCGGCATGAGTTATATTAAAGTGACGGTTAACCCTGGATTTCGAGTCTATAAAGTCCTCAAATCCGTTAGTAATAGTATGCACCTTGTTGTCACCTAAAAAAGAATACCTCTTCAGAAAATCCTGACGTAATTCATCTGTATTAGCGACAACTGCTTCGCATCCCATTAAAATTTTCTTTTCAATATGTCGCTGTATCAATCTAGAGACTTTCCCACGACACTTAAAATTCGGATTAGCTACCCATGGATCACGAAAATCTAAAACTAATGGAATGCCAGTTTTTTTTCTTAATAGGGATCCTACTAGCAAACAGCTCCATGGTCCGCCGCTTGCATATATAACATTAATACCCTTGCTTTTGACAAGCTCTCTTCCCTTTCTAATTGCATCAGGAAGCCAGCCAATATGCTCATCAGGACAGGCTAACAAGTCAGTAATCGTATTTTTTATGCCTTGAAAAAATACTGATTGCTCTTTCGAAGTATTTTCATTGCAATGAAACATGCAGTCAAAATCCTGAAGGTTCTTGTTTTGCTGAAAGGTTTTCCTTTTACTAATTTTCTTTTTGAGATTGATCAGTACTTCGAGAGGGCGTAACACTCGTGCTCTTACAACATTAACTTCTGGATGTATTTGACTCATAAGAGTAGGATCATATAGTTGAGTGTGAGAATAGTCTTTTTCATTGGCGGTAAGGACTGTCACATTTGCACCTTTCTTTTGTAGATGGTAAGAAAACGAAAGTGATCGAAATGTCCCACTACCCGCATCAGGTGGGAAGACATATGCGAGCATAAGTATGTTCAATTTTTTCTTCATTAACAAGCAGTGTGAATCCAAGTGAAAAAATTATTTATGCGAAGCTAAATGCTTTACGGATAGAAGACCACACAATGTAACAGATTTTTTCAAAAAAATTTTCCGCGCGCTCAAGTTCCTCCTCTCTGACAAAAACTTTATGAGATTTCTCAGCCACTTTTTTGATATCTGTATTATCTACTCCCAAAAATCTCATAAACTCTTTCAGCTCTGGAGGATCATCATTTACGTGCTTCAACAGAAGCTCAAACTTTAGGAGAGCCTCATCCCTTGTAATTTGTCCATCTCTTATTAACTGAGAAAACTTTTCTTGTTTAAAAATAAAAGGTGATGCCTGCTTATTTTTTAAGTAATTTTTGACTGGTGCAAACCTACAGTCGATATGGTCTCTTTCATCATCCGGTGTCAGCCATCCAATTTCTCTTTTTATTGTTTCCTCAATCTCCTTAATCTTCCATGGCAAAAAATCTGGTAAGTTTATCTGCAAATAATCTGTTCCAGTTATTTTGGCTCTAATGTTATCTAACAAACTCCATTCATTCGGCCGCTTCACCAGGAATTTGCCGATATCTTTAGAGTCGATACCTCCAGACGAAAGGACTCTCCGAACATATAACGGATGAGAACAAATAATATCAAAAGGTGAATTTTCATCTACCCTACTGCCACGCCCCCAAACGACAAGAGGAATATTGTATCTTTTTTGAAGTGTTATTACCGCATAATTTATGCCACAAGCGCAGACTGAACAAAATTCACCCGCTTTGAGTAACATTGTCCGATAAAAGGTTTTAAGCACGTTTGGACGAAAGCTTAACATTATATGATCGCAGTTTAAAACCTCCGTTGTTCTTAAAATATTCTGAAAGCCATATTCGCTCAAAAAAAGATTGTTAAATGTAACTAGCAATGGTTCGAGTTTGTAGTTATTCTTACAAATCCAGGCGACGTAGGAGCTATCCCTTCCCCCGCTAAATGGGATAAGGCAATCATAAGGTCTCTTTTTCTTTTTTGCCCATTTGAATATGATTCTAAGTCTCTTTTCGGCTTTTTCATAATCAAACCCTTTCCATTTCTTATCCCATTCATTGCAATAATTGCATATTCCTTTACTATCAAAGAATATATTAGGAAAATCTTCAGATAAAATGCATCTTTTGCATAATTTCATAGCTTACTCCTACTGTCATTTAGTGCACATTTCGCAGTGAAGGCATCCATTTCTTCAAATCTATTCTTAGCCATCTATTGATTACTCCAATATCAGTTGCGTCGAACAGTTTATATCGGCCCATAAGACATATCCAGCAGGTTATATATAAAATCATCTCGACAACAAGGAAGATTACACCTAATACAATTGCTTGAGGGTGAATGAACGATTGAATAAGATACAAAGGAAGACTTGCTACGGCGCTGACTAGGAGTAATTTCCCTAACTTGTACCATGGGAAAATCTTTGTGAACGGTACCTTTAGCAAACCAACAGAAACAAATAACAAATAACCTGCCGCAGCGGTACTTGCTACTATTGTTCCCACAGCAGCACCTAAAGCCCCCAAAACTGGTAATAACATCAAACTAAGAACAACATTTGTCAAGATACCGATCAAAACTGAAATAGTAATCGAAATTGTTTTACCAGAAGCTCTTGGAGCTATACCATACACTGTGACAGTCGTAAGGAGCATAATTAGGTAGGTTCGAAATACAGGAATAGCTGCATTGTAAGTGCGAGTATATAAAATCTCTATCAATAAAGGTGCAGAAGCGAAAAGAAAACAAAATGCTGGATATTTTATTTTCGCTACTTTAACTATGGAATTATGAAATATCTTCAGGAACGAAACGTTGTCACCCTGAGAATAACTTTTAACATATTTGGGCATTTGAAGATCGTTAATGATGAATTGCAAATCGCCCAAAACAGGAATTCTCATTGACCCACGCGAATACACAGCAAAATCTGCTGGAACAAAAAATATTGAGACCAGATACTGGTCGATTTGTCTCCCTATGATTCCCAAATAACTGGAAAGACCGATTGGTGCTGCATATTTTAATTGATCCCAGAATCTTACTTCAGTTTCAGAAGTACCTTTCCTCACCCCCGAGTGGCCAAGGCTCTTGTCGTTATTAATTTGCCATAGGCATATAACCACAAAGAAAATAAGATCAAACAAAGTAGCAAAAAACATCAATCGAAATATAACTGCTAGAGAAACAGTAAAGAAGGGGCCTAATAGGGTAGGCGCGTAAAATAGAGTGTCGCTAACTATCGTATACACTGCATTTAGACCTAATCTCTCACTAGAAATCAGAATAGGCTCTCTAAATTGGGAAGTCCCACGCGTAAAAATCATCGCTGATGCAATAGGAAGATATTTACAAAGAGAAACATTATTGAACCAAGACGCCAGTAGTGTTCGCACGCTAAAAACCACCACTGCTCCTATAAACCCTATAATAAAAGATATCAGGATAGTCCTAAACAAAAATTGTGGGCGGTTAATTGCTCTATGATAAAAATAGTATATGCTCTGGGGAAGACCAAAACTGCTTAACATAAGAGCAGTATTTACTACTAGCATTACTTGCAGAAATGATCCAAAGTCAGTTTTTGACAGGTGCCTTGCCATAACTATACTTGAGCCCAAAAGGAGAACGGCACCACTAGATCTAGCCAGAACATTAACTATCGTTTTATCAGTTAGATTCAATGGTCTATTGATTATTCTATCTAAGCTAGAAGAAAACCAGATTCAAAGAACACATCAAAAACGGATCTTATCACGGCAAGATGTATTGCGGAATGGTCGACAGTTCGTCGCTCTCTAGAAAAGCACAAATATATAACCTTTTTAGCTTTGCACATGCAGAAAGCACATATTCCTACTAAAAAGTAGATCAAACTGAGGAGAATGAAGAATTTCTTGCCATAGTGTTTTTTGAAGAATATCAATCTACTCCTATGCATATGGTACACTGAAAATTCTAATGGAGCTTTCTTCCTTGACTCTCCCAAAAAATGATATACGATTTTATCGGGGAAATAGATACGCTTCCATTTTTTTTGTTTTGCCCGCCAGCAAAGATCGTTTTCTTCTGAAAAAATAAAAAAATCCTCGTTCAACATTCCTACTTCTTTAATCATGTTCCTATTTAAAAGTAAGAATGGACCGCTAATCGTATCACTTACTTCAACTGGTCTACTTTCTTTGCGATACTTAACGACTTCCTCTGAGGCTGTGTGAAGCTTGAAAAGACAATTTCCAACAAGGGGGAAGGACGATTTCAAGATACCCGCAAATTCTGTCCCCAAGTCAGGAAAGCGAACAACTGTCTTGTACGGCTTCCCGTCCTTAGAAAGCACTTTTGGACCCGCAACCCCTACATCTGGATTTCTAATCAAATAGTCTAGCATGTCATCGACAGCCCCATTTGTTAATAAGCAATCGGGATTCAAAAGTAATACATAATCTGATTCGGTCGATTTCAGAACTTGATTATGGGCACGTGCATATCCGACATTCTCATCATTTTTAATAACATGAACGTAGGGAAAATTTCTTTCAACTTCTTGAATACTCCCATCTGTGGAATTGTTATCAACTACCACAACTTTGAAAGAATGTTTTTTTATAGTATTGTACACACTATCTATACATTTAATTATCAGTTCACCAGCATTCCAATTGACTATACTGACTGTCAATATCGGTGACATACTATCACTTTAAATTGCATACCCTCTTTTACCAATCCTCCTAGCAGGGTAGCCGGCCAGAATACTCCGCTCAGGATACTTCTTGGCACTTACAACCGAGTTCGCGGAAACTATTATTTTATCTCCTAATTCAGTGCCCGGCATAACAAAAGCATTAGCTCCTATCCAAACATCATGACCTATTCTTACCTTCTTATAAGTGTACCCTTGCGTATGGACCGGGATGTTTATCTCTTCATACCTGTGATTCAAAGTCCAAATCTTTACATATGGGCCGATCATTACATCGTTTCCTAGAATTAATCCTCCACCTGCTTGAATATAGTTACATACGCCAAAGGAAACATTATCACCGCATACGATTTTTTCCGGTCGAAGTATTATTGTTCCTGGCATAATTCTCAGATTTTCCCCGCATCTCTTAAACAGTTTACCATACCATATTCTCCTCAGGTAAACTCCAAACTCTCCAGGTAGGTCCCGGAGTAACCAGGCAATATAAAGATTACGCCTATTCTTGGTAGAAATATCCTGATACAAATATTTGAGAAATTTTTTCACCTGCATCTCATCATAAACGTATCTAGTCTATCCTTACTTGCATCACCACTAAGGATGATTCACCGGGAGCCTCTTAAGCAACCACCACTCGAATAACATTTGAGATGGGTTATGCTCTAGAACCTTTTTGTCATACCGTCTGCAAAATAGGAGTTCCACAAAAGCTGAGGATTTCTAGGATACTTTTCCCCATTTTTAACTTTGATAATGGATACATAGACAAAATAAGCAGCTTGGAATTAATGGCTTCTTATAATTTCAGAAAATAGCATAGTAAACTAATTGAGAAAAAACACTAAACACTCTAGTAGCTTTAATCCCAAATTATGCACTTCTAGGTAACATAGCCCATGGCTGGCATTTTTGATGGGAGCAGCCTTGTTTTGAGCGTCATGCAAGGATACCGGCAGTCAGATTTTCCAAATTTGCACAATCAGGCCCAAAGATCGCCATTTGCCAAGCAGGATGATACAATTTTGGCGGCCTTGCGGCGCAGTTCTCCCTTCCTGGTTCCGGGTATCTGCATCAATATCAAGAAAGAGTATCTGTGCGTCACGTAAACGCGTTCTGAGCATGCCGGAATTCATCCTGATACGTCCACCACTCGGCAAGCCGCACCATCATCCTGCGCCCTTTTCTGACAAGCCGTGCAGGAATCCAGAGAAGCTTCCAGCGGACAGTCCAGGCCATCTCCTTTCGACCGCTGCGCCCCATGGCTATCTCCTTGAACCAGTTCATGAGGTTGTAGGCCAAAATTACCAACTCGAAGTACAACCTGGAGCCGGCCCAGTTTTTCGTAACGCTCGTGTCCA
>JALXAE010000113.1 GCA_026992355.1 Syntrophobacterales bacterium
GAGTTCAATAAGTTGTTCGGATGATTGAATATTGCGTCTGAACAAAATTAGGCCGCCTATTCGAAACTTAGATATTAATTCTTGAAGCTCTTTACTAAAGGTCGTTCCATAAAAACCGCTCCATACTCTTATACCTGCATTGGAATTACTCTGCATTTTTTGATTCTCTCTTCATGGATTTCAGCTTTTCTATGCCACTTCGTTCCAGTCTTTTTAAGAAAGCTCGGCGCATCTTATCTATTAGTTTCTTTCTTTCTTTAGGGCTAAGCTTTTTGAATTCTTCAGGAGATGGAAAATTATCTTCTTCTTGTTTTGCCTCTGGAACGTTGGTTTCCGGCGAACCAATAGCCGGAGGTGGGGGAGGCGGAGGGGGTGGAGGAGCCTTTTTACTGGGCTGGTAGAGTGTCACACTATGAGACTCGCCGTTGTAATCTATAGTAATTTTGTTCTTATCTATTTTAGTTATCTTGTAAGGTCCGATTGATTCGCCCTCCTTGACAGCAACATAGGATGAACCAGTTTTAGAACTTGTAAGTTTACCTTTAATTCTTAAAACAGCCATTCTCAGATGATTGTAGTGAATAATGCCATCCAGTCTAATATCTTTGAGCTTAAAGGGAGCCTCGGAATCTTGAGGGGTTGAAGCCGCTGAACCTGGAGGGCTTCTATCCGGCGAAAACAAGTTTTTTTCGACTATCAAACTGCTGCTGGCTAAAGCCAGAGAACAAGAAACTAACAAAACAAAAGCGGTTAAAAATATCTTTTTCATAAATGTAAGCCTTCCTTCTGCCATGTCTTTACAAGATGTTTCAAGCTTGATTTCACGGCAACTACGAATTTCTCAAATAAATGAGCTTCATTTTTATTTGTTCTAATTGCTTGTCCAACTTCTAGCTGTACTCCCATATTCAGTTTGTTTACATTTGCTACATTGTTTTGGTGAACACCTGAAAGTCTGGGATTGATAGGGTTTTGCACATTGAATCCGTGATTTAGAAGAGCTTTTTCTAGCAGATGGCATCCTTTTATGTATTTGCCTCCTACAATAATATTGTATTCAGACTTAAGTCCATGAATGGTTATTGTAGTATAAACCGTCTTTGATATTGATTTCCAGGTGGGTTCGTTAAAAAGAATGCTAGGAACATGTAAAAACCTATAATTTTTAGAAGTTCTGATCCCCTCAAAGGAATAAAACCAAAAGTGGATATCTGCAATTTCGTCAGCCATTTGAGATGTTCCAGGTTCTATCATGCCGCCGTGTGGAGCCATGATGAGAATGGGAATCTTTCCTTTTCTCCAGCGAACTTCATAGTCCACGCCCCGGTAACCTCGTAGTCCGAGGTGAGGAATTTCAAACCTTTCTTCTGAGAAATAAACAGGATTGTTTTCTCTTATGATTTTCATTTTAAGCAATTCTTTTGCAAACCCTCAGATCACCGCTTATTTAGGCTACCAGAGTGATGTCGTTTATAGTTCAAAAAATGTATTTGCAAAAGGGACTTTTTTAGTTTTATGGATGTCGGAAAGATTATTGGTTTTGTCATATTTCCTTGATTTCTTGAATCAAGGTTGACTTAAGGATTGCTGGTTTGAAAAATAACATTCGCTACTTGGCAACGGAAAAGCTTTTGAAAATACGGCTTGTTTAGAAGGACTCAGAGGCAAAAGCCTTCAATGCAAAATTGAACTTTGGATTTTTTGAATTATGTGCAGGTCAAAGGGGAAAAAATATGTATGCACGGCGGATAGAGTGTGCTTTTTGTAGAATCTTTGTTTTCCTATTCATTATTTGGATAACTTCTACATTGAGTTATGCCGTTACAGGAGAGAATAAGCAGGGCAGTCATGTTTTTTCTTTAGAGAAGGTAATTAATGAAGTTCTGGAAAGTAATCCCATGGTTAAGCAGATAGTAGAGAAAGAGATGGCCGCAGAAGAGGGAGAAAGAAGTGCTTTTGCCGATTTTTTCCCGAAATTTTCGCTGTCTTATTCATATTTGAGGCTTAAGGATGTTCCTTTTGGTATTTTCACTTATCCCCAATTTCCAGGAACTGGTGCTAAAGTTCCCATAGGGGAAAAAAGTAATTTTTCATGGTCGCTTAAAGTGGCTCAACCAGTGTTTACGGGTTTTGCATTGATTACAAAACGACGAATGGCACAATTGGGAGTGGACCTTCAAAAAATCAGAAAAGAACAGATAGAGATGGAATTAGTAAAACAAGCCAAGCTTTTATACTATAGGGCATTGCTTGCTAAACATTTTTTGAATGTGGCTCGAGATGAGGTCAAACAGCTGACCGCTCATGTGAAGGATGCTGAGCAGTTTTACAAGCAGGGACTGATTCCTTATAACGATTTGTTAAAATCCAAGGTTGCTCTGGCTCATGCAAAGCAAAATTTTGTTAGAGCAGAAAATAACTTAAAAACCGCTTTGGCGGCTTTGAACATTATAATGAATAGGGAGATTTCTGAGATTATTGAAATAGAAGATGTGCCTATAAAATTCATGGAAGATTGTGCATTGGAGGAGCTTTACAAAGAGGCAATTGAAAAACGTCCTGAAATAAGAGCTATCAAAATTGCCCTAAAACAGGCCAGGCTTAATGTGAAACTAGCTGAGAGCGAGTATTACCCTAAGGTTTTCATTGTAGGTGCGTACTTTCAGGAAGGAGATAATCCAGCTGCTAATCACAATGATTTCAAAAACTCCCATAATGCAAGTGTAGGGTTTGAAGCGCAGTGGCCCTTCTTTGAATGGGGGAAAACCAGGAGCCACGTACAACGCGCGATCCATGAGAAACTTGCTCTTGAGTATGAACTGGAACGGGTAGTCAATGAGATAAAACTTGAGGTTAAGAACGCGCATTCGATGCTTGAGACAGCGAAACAGAATATACAAACCGCGAAAATTGCCAGAATTCAGGCTAGAGAGAACTTTAGAATAACTGATATGCAGTACAAGCAAAACATCACAACATCTACAGAAGTTCTCGATGCGAGAACTTTCTTAACAGAGGCTGAAACAAATTACTTCAACGCAGTCTATGGTTATTTGTCAGCTAAAGCTGAATTGTGGAGAGCCGTTGGCAAAAAAGTGGAAAATAAATAAGGATAATAAGCAATCTTAGGATTTTCTTTTATTTCATAAAGCCCGGTATCCACATGGTTAAAGGACTCCAGAAACTTATAATGATAAGGTTGAGAATGAGGATTAGCAAAAAAAGGCCTATTTTTCTTACTATATCCTCAAGTCTTATACCGGCTATGCTGCAAGATACTATGAGGCAGATTCCTAGCGGTGGAGTAAGCATTCCAATGGCGAGATTTACAACGACTATTACTCCCAGTTGAATCATATCTATTCCTAATCTGGGTAAAATTGGCATTATAATGGGGACAAGAAGTATTAACGCTGCTGTTGTTTCAACGAAAGTTCCGGCGGCTAATAAAAGAGCATTAACCAGCAACAGAAGAATTATGGGGTTACTGCTTAATGTTAAAATTTTTGAAGCAATACGTCCTGGAATGTCCTCAATGGCCATAAGCCAACTAAACACAGAGGCTGTGGAAATTATAAAGAGTATTGTGCTTGCTGTCAGGCTGGCTTTTATGATGATTTGCGGGAGGTCTTTTAGATTCAGTTCTTTGTGAATGAATATGCCCACAAATAGTGCGTAAGCAGTTGCTACTGCTGCTGCTTCAGTTGCGGTAAAAACACCACCGAGAATTCCACCAAGGATTACAACAGGTGCTCCAAGGGCCCATTTCGCTTCCCAGAGTGCTTTTATTAATTTGGAAACCGAGAAAGCGGTCGTTTCTCGCATACCATCACGCCATGACAGAAATATTGATAGAATTATTAGGCTTGTCCCTATAATTAATCCGGGTAATATTCCTGCGGCAAACAATTTGCCAATTGATGCGCCAGTGAGAAATCCAAAAATAATCATTGGGATACTGGGGGGGATAACTACTCCCAGTGACCCACCAGATGCCATTACTGCACTGGCAAGCCTGGGATCATAACCTTTTCTTATCATGGCTGGAATGAGAATGCTTCCTACAGCGGCTGCATCCGCTGCGGCAGACCCCGAAATTCCGGCAAAAAACATTGCAGAAACGATAGTTACAGCCGTAAGTCCTCCAGGTAGCCATCCGACCATAGCTTCCGCGAGCTCAACAACTCTTCTTGATATTCCCCCAGCTTCCATTAGGAAACCTGCGTACATAAACAGGGGAACAGCCATTAAGGGGAAGGAGTCAACACCGGCATAGAGTCTTTGTATTGTCATAACCGTTGGCAGGTCTCCATGAACCCAAAAAGCAAAAAGAGATGCCAAACCAATAGATAGCGCTATGGGTACATTACAAAGGAAAAGGATAAATAAGCTTGGGAATAAAATAGTTATCATCTTGTTTATTCCAAATGCCCAATATTTGTTCGATCAGAATTTTTTACAATCTGATTCGTATTGTTGCACATAATCTCCGCGATAAAATTTGCAGCATGAACAGCAAATATTAATCCACTAATTGGTATTATTGAATATGGAATGCTCATGGGTAAACCTATTGCCGCAGTCTTTTGTGCAGAAACGAACTTTACGAAGGATACACCGAAAAAAAACAACACCCCAAAAAATATTATGGACAGAATTGCGCTGAACAATTCTACTGTTTTTTTAAGTTTTTGCGGAAATTTCGCTGTTAGGAAGTCGATGCCTATGTGCATATGCCTTTTGAAAGCTGCTGTTGCGCCAAGGAATGAAAGCCAAACCAGACATATTCTTCCGAATTCTTCAGACCAAAAAAGGGAGTGGTTTAAGACATATCTGTAAAATACCTGAACGGTCATAACTGTAGCCATTATCATTCCTAAAAAGAATATAAAGGTTTCCACCACTTTGTTTATTATTGTGCTAACTCTAGCTAAGGTAGTTCTGATCCTTTTCATGGTGTGCCGTTAAATTGAAGAACGCAGGCAAAAGCCTGCGCTCACCGTGCTGAATCCATAAAGTTAATTTAATTACTGAGTTTGTTTCACTGCCTTCAAGAAAACAGGAAGCAGTTCTTTAACCTCTTTAACCTGAAAAATGTCCAGCTTTTGGATATCCTTTACTTTTTGCCTGAAAGAATCCAGATCAGGGTTTTCATCTACAATCATGCCGGCTTCTTTTAGTTTTTTTAAGAAATTAGCTTCGTTATTCCTGTTCCAGTTCCTCTGGAAGTGAGCTGCTTCTAACATGCATTGCTGTATCAGTTTTTGATCCTCCTTTGGCAAACCATTGAACCACTTTAGGTTTGCAACATCGATGTGAGCAGAATAAACGTGGTGAGTTAAGGTTAAATATTTTTGAACTTCATAAAGCTTATATGTCCAGATTACCCACAGAGGGTTTTCTTGCGCATCTATAGTTCCTTGCTGAAGTTCGGTATATATAGGCCAGCCCATTGGTGTTGGATTGGCGCCAAGTAATCTCCATAATTCTTTATGCAATACAGACTCCATAACTCGAATTTTTAGTCCCTTTACATCTTTTGCACTATGAACTGGGTGTTTGTTGTTGGTCAAATGACGGAAGCCGTTTTCTGAAAAAGCGAGACCTTTAAATCCTACCCTTTCCAATCTCTTTAGAAGTATCTTTCCGGGTTTTCCGTCTAAAACCGCGTCTACCTGATTATAATTTGAGAAAAGGAAAGGATAATCTATCACTCTGGCTTCAGGCAAAAAGACATCAAAGGGGCCAGAAGTTATAATTCCCATCTGGACAGTGTTCAACTGAATTTGCTGGAGGATTTCTGTTTCCGTTCCCAGGGATGCACTGTGATAGATTTTAACTTCGTACTTGGGCGAACGGCTTTCGAGTAACTCTTTGAATTTTTCGGCACATACGTTTTGAGCTGAACCGGGCTTGGTTACCACTCCTAATTTGATAATTTGCTTCGATATTACATTTGTAGTCGTCATAAAAAGCGAGCAAAAGAAAACAAGTATCCCCGCCATTATCAATCTTTTCATGGTTTACCTCCTTCTTTTTTATGGCAATTTAAGTGAGGATTGTTATGTAAAAATAAGGTGCATTTTCAGAACGAATTCGTCAAGATATTTGCTGCGATTATAATGAATGACGCTCTGAATTAGCCAAAAATAAAGGCGGCTTCTACTGGTTTTCTGGGCATTTGTGCTTAGAAAAGATGTTAAAAATTAGGACTAAAAAATACTTGAATTATTTTATAAACGTAATTTAAACATAAATGTAAAACTGGGTTTTATCTCTTAATTAAAATTTCAGGGCAAGGTTGGTGACATGAGGAGTGTATTGAGAGTTAGTTCCCAACTTTTATTGTATGACCTTGCTCCAGTTACGGTGGGTACTCCTACCGGAAAACAACCCAACTATAGTCCGCAAAGTTCAAAACCGCAAGAAGATGTAAAAGGTGATAAAATACAAATAGACCGATCATTTCAAAAACAATCTGCTCAAGGCTTGTCTGAAGACGAATTAAAACAGTTAGAGAAATTGAAGAAACGAGATCAGGTGGTAAGGGCTCATGAACGGGCCCACATTGCTGCTGGTGGTCCTTATGTTAGGGGTGGAGCTCGTTATGTATATCAAAGAGGACCAGATGGAAGGTTATATGCAATAGGGGGGGAAGTATCCATTGATGTTTCTCCAGTCCCCAATGATCCTGAGGCGACAATTAGAAAAATGCAGGTTATAAAAAGGGCGGCCCTTGCTCCCGCACAACCCTCTCCTCAGGATTACCATATCGCGGCACAGGCTGCTATGGAAATGCAAAAGGCCCAGGCGGAATTGAATAGAATGAAGGCTAATGTAGCGTATAGTTCTTCCAATGGGAATTTTGAAACCCGGGGTGTCGCTTTGTCCCTAGTCGCTTAATACCAGATTACTCCATGCAGGGATTCCAGGAATAGGTTTCGATGATCTTATTGCCACTAATATAGCTCTGGCTACAGCTTCTGCAGCAAAATGGCCAATTATTGATGTTTCTATGCCTTCTATAGAACCACAGCTTACAGCGAAGATAGTATCTCCATCATAAAGAGTGTGCGCGGGAATTACTGTCCTGGCTAATCCGTCATGTGCCATCTGGGCTACCTTGGTAAGCTGAGTTTTATTCAGTTTAGCGTTGGTTGCAACTAATCCTATTACTGTGTTTTGACCATCGGGGAACCCCCTGAGCTTGTCAAGATTGTAGATGGCCTTTGGAGCTTCTAGAAGTTCCAGGCTATTTTTATCTTTCCGGCATCCGGCTATTATTTTGGCCTGCCACGGGTCCCATATGTCTCCAAAGGCGTTAACAACCATAAGCGCAGCCACTTTTAAGCCACCATGGGTTGAAATACAGTAGCTTCCTAACCCTCCCTTCATTCCTTGTTCAATTCCCAGCAATTTCCCCACTGTGGCTCCCCGACCGGCGCCCACATTTCCGCACAAAACCGGGTCTGAGGATGCCAAGAGGCATGCTGAATAACCCAGATCTGCATCGGGTAATTTTCCTGAATTATTTACCCCCAGATCAAAAATGATTGCACCTGAAACAATTGGCACTTTGCCATGTCCGGTTTCAAAGCCGATTCCTTCATTTAAAAGAAATTTACGCACCCCATCACCCACTGCAAGTCCAAAAGCGCTGCCGCCGCTAAAGAAAATCCCATGGACCCTATCCACAAGATTAACCGGTGCTAAGGAGTCGGTGCCATAGGTTCCTGGAGCACCACCTCGTACATCTACTCCTGCAGTTACTCCTTCTCGGGGCATAAGAATTACAGTACATCCTGTAAATGCTCCATCTATGTGGGCATGGCCTACTCTAATTCCTTTTATTGCCGTAATGGTTGTGTTCATCACCTGCTCCACATGATTCCAATAAGAAACGGTATATTTCCTTACCAAGCATGAGCCCCTGTTCAATTATTTCTGGACCAAACAGTTTACCCGTTTGAGTCCTGAAAGTATTCTGTATTTTTCTTATACCGTCCAACCCCCATGGGAATCTCTCCAGCAGGTCCCTTTCAGTTAGTTTTTTGTAAGATGCCATATGCCAGAGGGTGGAAGTAAAAATATCTATTCCCCATCTAAATTTATCCGCATCATACAGACAATCACTTATAATTTGCGATATGGGATCGCTGCAGGGCAAAGGTTTTACAAAGGCCTCGTGATTTCTTATCGCCTTGCAAACCATTCCAATTTCATCGGGTGATAGTGGATAATTTCGCAATATTTCTGCGGCTTTTCGTGCCCCGAGTTCTGCGTGGTTTTCTTCGACACGACATATATCATGGAACAATCCGGAGATAATTCCTAGGATAATGAAGCGTTTGTAGTTTCTCTTGTCAGAGATTCCTGATAATTCAATTGATATCAACGTTGCACAGTCCCAGCTTACTTTTCGACTGTGCGAAACACCGTGTCCCAGACAGTCTGCTTTTTCCAGTTCTACTTCAACCCGTTCACGAATTATGCTTATTAATGGATCCGAAAAAAAGATGTGTCTAACCCTTGCATGATAATGGTAAAACTTCGAGTAAAAGGATGGAAGTTCGTACCGAGATGCAAGAAAAAATGCTTTTTGTTTTAATTTTTCCAGAAATTTTTCCATTCACTTTCAATCTAAACGAAACTTTTCGGCTATAAGCCTTCTAAATCTGGGCGTGTAAATCAATTCAAAGGTTTCCTTTTTGTCGGGGAAAAGATTATATGCGAATTTTCTTACCCCATCAACCACTCTGTGGCATTCATCAAGTGTGGTAGCAGCTTGCGCGATATAAACCATGGCGAAATCTACCAGAAGTTGGAGCTTTCTGATTTTTTTGTTTTCTTCTATTATCTCACTTTTGCTAAAAATGTCATTCATATCGGCATTCCACTACCTGCATCTGAAGTAATTTTTCCTGCATAGTAACAATTCTTTTTACCATTGTTTCTACGACTCTAATGGCAACCTGAGGGAAATTAACAATAAACTTACTAAATGATTCTCTGTCAATCACCAAACAGGTTACATCTGTTACCGTTCGAGCGGAAAAAAGCCTCTTTATATCTGCAATCAAAGCAAGACCACCAAAAAAATCATAGGGCTTCAGTTCTTGAAGTATGTATGATTTGTCTTCATAGTGTCGATATAGGTGTATCGTGCCTTCGATTAAGATATATCCATAAGGATCCCTTTCATGCTGGCGGAACAAAAAAGTATTCCTGAAATATTTTTTCCTTGTTGATAGTGAAGCAAGAATTTTTAACTTGTCTATCGGTACTACGGAAAAAGCGTCTGTTTTTCTGAGTATTGCCACGTTTTGATCCAGCTCACATGATGATTTCGAGGCCTTCAATAATTTTTCAAATTCCGTGGTAGAGTTCATAAAAAGCACCTTTTTTTTCGATTAGCTCATTAAAGGTTCCTTGTTCTACAATTCTTCCCGCTTTCATTACTATTATTTGATCATAATCTTTTACCATTTCCAATCGGTGGACAACAGATAAAACCGTTGTAGAACCTCTTAGCTTTTCCGCAATAAATTTCTGAACTTTTTGTTGAGACATATTATCAAGGCTAGCCGTGGCCTCATCCATTATAAGGATCCTGGGTTTTTTAAGAAGGATTCGAGCTATAGCAAGCTTTTGCTTTTGCCCACCAGACAGTCTATCGCCTTTACTACCAACATTGAATTCTAATCCTTTTAATATCAAGCTACCTTCGGTTTTATGTTCTTTTACCAGTTGAGTAATGGCTTCTTTTACCATTTCTTCCGCTCGAGGATGTTCTGTTTTAACTGTGCCAAAAATGATGTTTCTGAAGATAGTATAAACTGGCAAATATTTATCGAAATCTATAAATAAAAATTCTCCTGGATAGTTTTTTTCGAGAAATTTTCTCATGGGCTTCCTGCATCGTATAATGTATTGCTTAAATTGAGTTGGTAAATTTACAATTGGGTGAATCTTTGGTGTATATCTTAACGCGATTTTTATAAACTCCCATTTTTGTTCGATCTTTAAATCATCAAGATTTTCGATTCTTTGAATAATTTTATGGTATTTATCTATTTCTTCGCTAGTTATCGGAGTTGTCCGGAAGAAGAACTCATCGTCTTTGACATCTTTCAGAAGCTCAAATGTTTCGGATACAATATGTCGTCCTAGAACTATTAGGGGAGTTTCCAATCCTAAATTGTGCAAAGCATCTAGCATTTCAGGAAATCTGGATAGGACATTTCCGCTATTTTCCCCAGATTTGTGAAAACCAAAAATCAGGTTTGTAGCAAGAGAACAATGTTCTAAGTATTGATCTTCTGAAAAATATTCGACCAATTGTTTTATTTTTAGATCTGGAATGTCACGGAAGTAGCGACGAATTTCGAGAATTTTCTGAGCTAGATCACTTTCTTTTTCCGGGTCTAAAAAAGAATTTAGACCAAAGGTAATTATATCTCTATCAAGTCCTATTTCTTCAATTATATTAATAATCTCTTCGTCAGATGGTTCTGATATTACTTCACTGTCTTCAGCAAAATTATTTTTTAGCGCCCGACAAGCGTAAAGAAGATTGTTTTTTATTGTACCATCAAAAATGAATGGAAACTGTGCCACGTAGCCAATATTTAGTGCTATGTCGGTTTTTGTTAGATCCTTAAGCTCGAAGTTGTCTATTTTTACATGGCCGCTGTGGTAATCGTACATTTGTGCGAGGATCATAATCAATGTGCTTTTCCCGCTGCCGGAATATCCAACTATTGCTATTTGATTGTTTGCTGGTGTTTTTAATGAAACCTGGTCTAGAATTGGATGTCCATCTACCATGAAGCTTACAGAATCGAGTTCCATGTTCCCGGTTAAAATATACGGTTTCCTGTCTTTTGGTTCCTTGATGAAGGTAGGCCTATAATCAAAATACTGCATAACCCTTTTATATCTAACGGATGCTTCTTGATACATTTGATAGTATTCCATTAATTCTTTCCATGGATCGTAAAGCTTCTCATAGGCAGACAAAAAAGCAACGAGAGCGCCTAGATCTAATCGTCCTTTGATGCTCAAGTAGCCTCCAAGAATAAACAAGGTGAAAGGACCCATATTCTGGAAAAAGTTGTTGGTAAATTTGATAAAATACTTTGTAGTATTCATTTTGTGGCGAATTTTGAATAAATTGCGAGCTATGCCATTGAAGCGGTTTGTCTCCAGTTTGTAGCTGGCATTACCGTGTACTTCGTGGATTCCAGAAACAACTTCCCCGATTAGATTACTCAGGGTTCTCGTGACGTCTATCCGTACTTTGTTTAGTTTGTTGTATTTTTTCTGTAGCAGTGGAATTATAATAATTTCTATCGGATAAATGGAAAAACTTGCTAGGGCCAGCAAAGGGTTCAGATAGACCATATACGCGGCAAAGGTTAAAAGAGTTAGGATGTTTACCAGTGGAGTTGAAATTGCCGCCCCCAAAAATTCGCCAACGACTGTTAGCTCTGATGTTAAAGATGAAATAACCATTCCTGGAGGAGTTTTTCTAAAAAAGTTCAGAGGAAGTTGAATGATATGATCGTAAAGAGCGGTCCGAATTTGATAAAGTATTTTTTGACCGATGTAATTCTGAATGATATTAATTATCAATTTAAGTATTCCTGCTAATAAAACAGCTAAGAAATAGAGTCCACTGTATAAAAACAATCTATGTAAAGACTTCATTCCAATGGCAAAATTAACTATTCGTTTTTGCATTTCTAGGGGGAATACCCTGAAAAAAATGGTGGCTATTATCAAACATGCTAACAATATTTGAAGGCCTAGATGACCCTTCATTATCCATGAAAACATTGGTTGTTTTGTAACCAGATGAATTCTTTTTTCTTTCATAGGCTAAGAGTTCCCTTTTATGAAATTTTTTAGTGATTTGACTTTCTAAAAATAATTATTACTTTTACTAAGACACCAAAAAAGAGGTTTTATTATGCGAATGACTGCTCAAAGAAAAGCAATACTGGATACTATAAGAAAACTCAAGACTCACCCTACGGCAGATGAACTCTATTCCATTGTAAAACAGTTTATGCCTCGAATTAGCCTTGCTACTGTTTATAGAAATCTCGAAATGTTGGCTTCTGAAGGCTACATTAAGCGTCTCAATCTGGGTGGTGCCGAACAAAGGCGTTATGATGGTAATCCTGAGCACCATTATCACGTCATTTGCCTAAACTGTGGGCAAATAGGAGATGTTTATCTCGACGAAGATTTAGATATCAACTCACATATTATTCATAGTGATGAGTTTTTAATTAACAAGGTACACCTTGAATTTTGGGGGTTATGTCCTGATTGTTCGAAAAATTTGCAAAAAAAGGAGGGGAAAGTTCATGAGCACTAAAAGCATTAAGGGAACAAGAACAGAGCAGAACCTTTTGACTGCTTTTGCGGGTGAGTCTCAAGCGAGAAACAGATACACTTATTTTGCTAGTCAGGCCAAAAAAGAGGGGTATGTTCAGATTGCTGCCATTTTTGAAGAAACGGCCAACCAGGAGAAGGAACATGCTAAACGTCTGTTTAAGTTCCTTGAAGGTGGTGAAGCGAAAGTGGAGGCTTCATTTCCAGCCGGTGTGATAGGCAATACGCTGGAGAATTTGAAAGCTGCGGCAGCAGGTGAAAACTATGAACACACTCAAATGTATCCAGAATTTGCAAAAATTGCTGATGAAGAGGGGTTTCCGGAAATCGCCAGTGTTTTTAGAAGTATTGCTGTAGCAGAAAAGTACCATGAAAAAAGGTATAATGATTTAGCCGCAAATATTGAGGCAGGCAGGGTGTTTAAACGAGATGAACCAGTAAAATGGCGCTGCAGGAACTGTGGTTACGTTCATGAAGGTGAGGAGGCTCCCGAAATATGCCCATCTTGTGCCCATCCAAGAGCTCACTTTGAGCTTTATGTAGAGGTCTGGTAAAGAAGAAACTTTATAAGCCGCGGGAAAACCAAAGGGGTTTTCCCGCAAGGCTTTTAGGAGAAAATATTATGGGTCGAAAAACTGGAATGTGGCAATGTCAAACAACAAATTGTGGTTACATATATGACCCATCAAAGGGTGATAGAAAAGGGAAAATACCTAAAGGTACACCTTTTGAAGAATTGCCCGATACTTGGAAATGTCCTGTATGTGGTGCCTCCAAGAAAATGTTTAAAGAAATTGAGCTTCCTGATTGATGATATTGATTGAGAATTTTAGGTGAGTTCTAATTGTGTATTGAGTTCAGAGAGTGGCGCGCTTACTAAAAAGGTGTTTCTGGTCTTTAACAAGCTTAGGGGGTGTTGGTATGAAACCTGTTGAAATTAAGCCTGGTGTTTATTGGGTGGGTGCGATTGATTGGAATATTAGGGATTTTCACGGTTATTCTACTTATCTCGGTACTACATATAATGCTTATCTAATTTTGGACGATAAAATAACCTTAGTGGATACAGTAAAGAAGCCATTTTTGAGCGAGCTTTTCCACCGTATTGACCAGGTCGTGGAGCCCGAAAAAATTGATTATCTTGTTGTTAACCATGTTGAAATGGATCACTCTGGTTCATTTCCTGAAGTAGTAGAGCGAATTCAACCTGAAAAGATATTCTGTTCCGAAATGGGTAAGAAGGCTTTGCAAAAGCATTTTCACAATCAAGCCTTACCTTATGAGGTAGTAAAAACAGGGGATTCAGTATCCATAGGCTCAAAAACACTCCATTTTTTGGAAACCAGGATGCTCCACTGGCCAGATAGCATGTTTACTTATTTGCCCGGCGACAGGCTTTTGATATCCAGTGATGCCTTTGGTCAGCACTGGGCTACAAGTGAACGTTTCGATGATGAAGTTGACATGGGTGAACTGATGCGCCATGCAGCTAAGTACTATGCTAACATATTGCTTCTATATTCCCCATTAGTCCAGAAGTTACTCACAAAGGTGCAGGAGTTAAATCTTGATATTGATATGATAGCACCAGATCATGGTC
The DNA here is from genome assembly GCA_026992355.1 of Syntrophobacterales bacterium. Lineage (GTDB taxonomy): Bacteria > Desulfobacterota > Syntrophobacteria > Syntrophobacterales > Thermodesulforhabdaceae > JALXAE01. Next base: position 14,003 of record JALXAE010000113.1, read on the forward strand.
TTATTTGGAGAACAAACTGGCAACAAATTATTGAAGCTTATGATAGATGGAGTAAGCAACTGGTGCGCCGTAAAGCCGTTGTGGTTTACGACACTATGTGGCACAGCACAGAGAAAATGATTCATGCTGTTGCAAATGGTCTTATAGATGAAGGTGTGGAAATCAAGCTAATGAGCTTAAAAGCGTGCCACAGGAGTGATATTGTAACGGAGGTTTTGGATGCCAAAGGTTTGGTTGTAGGTTCACCCACTATAAACAATGGACTTTTTCCTACGGTTGCAGATTTTCTAACTTATCTTAAAGGCTTAAAGCCTAGTGGAAAAGTCGGTTTTGCCATCGGGTCATACGGTTGGAGCGGTGAGGCGCCGAAGCTAATCTCAAAAATTTTCGATGAGATGAAAGTCGAACAAATTATAGAACCAATTAGAATTCAATATGTTCCAACCCACGAAGAGCTTAAAAAGTGTTATCAGGCAGGAAGGGATTTAGGTAGAAAGATTAAAGAAAGCGTTTAACATCTGGGAGGGGGCAGAATGGATGTTTTATTGCTTTCCCGCTTGCAATTTGCCGCAGCGACTTTTTTCCATTTCATTTTTGTGCCGCTTACCTTGGGCTTGTCGCTTCTTTTAGCGATTATGGAAACAAAGTATGTCCGAACTGGTGATGAAACCTACAGACAAATGGCCAGATTTTGGGGAAAAATATTTCTGGTTAATTTTGCTGTGGGTGTGGTGACAGGTATTACACTTGAGTTCCAGTTTGGAACCAACTGGGCGAGATATTCCAAATACGTTGGAGATGTTTTTGGCTCACTGTTAGCAATAGAAGCTTCTGTTGCCTTTTTTCTCGAATCAACTTTTATAGCTGTATGGGCTTTCGGTTGGAAGAGGCTCTCTCCAAAAGCCCATGCCGTCAGTATTTGGCTTGTGGCCCTTGCTTCTAACATATCTGCCTACTGGATTCTGACAGCTAATGCGTGGATGCAAAATCCCGTCGGGTATGTCATACGAGGAGGACGAGCTGAACTTGCTAATTTCTGGGACATTATAAGCCAAAGTTTTGCTATCCATGAAATTGTTCACACCCTGTCGGCAGCGTATATTTTGAGTGGCTTTTTTGTGGCTGCTATTAGCGGTTACTACCTGCTCAAGAAACAACACATGGATTTATTCAAACGTTCTTTTGCCATAGGTATTTCGATGGCTCTTATCTTTTCATTGGTTGAAGTCGTCCAAGGACATATTAATGGCTCCGAAGTAGCTAAGTACCAGCCGACCAAACTCGCCGCTATGGAATCCTTTTGGGAAACTCGAGATCATGCACCTCAATATCTATTTATAATTCCGGATGAAAAAAACGAGCGAAATAAGATAGAGCTTGGAAAACTTCCCAGCATGTTAAGCATGTTGGCTTATCACAATCCAGCTGCAACAGTAAAAGGCCTTAAAGATTTTCCTAAAGATGAAAGGCCACCTGTGACTATTACGTTTGGTGCTTTTCGTTTGATGATAGGTCTTGGCTTTCTGTTTCCGGTGATTGCTTTTTGGGGTTGGATTAAGCGGAAAACAATCGAGGAGCATCCAAGATTTCTCAAAATTTTATTGTACATACTTCCATTGCCTTACCTTGCCATAGCCGCGGGCTGGACAGTTGCGGAAGTAGGCAGACAACCGTGGGTTGTTTATGGCCTTGTAAAAACAAAAGATGCCGTTTCTATTATTGATAAAACCCAGGTTATGATCTCGCTGGCCGGGCTTGTTTTGCTTTATAGTGTTATAGGTTTGATAGCAGCGTACCTTATTGTGAAATTTATAAAACAAGGCCCTGAATCCACTACTACTTAATCTTTACGGCTTAAGGGGGAGGTGTTGGAAAATGCTGAATAATATATGGTTTATCCTGTGGGGAGTTTTATGGGCAGTTTATTTCGTTCTTGATGGGTTTGATCTTGGCATAGGTTCATTAATGCCTTTTGTGGCCAAATCGGAGGAAGAAAAAAGGATTGCTTATTATGCTATGGGACCTTTCTGGAACGGAAATGAGGTGTGGTTAATTACGGCAGGAGGGGTTACATTTGCAGCTTTTCCTACAGCCTACGCTGTCTTATTCAGTAGTTTTTATGCTCCGCTTATGATCATATTGTTTGCGTTGATAATAAGGGGAGTTAGCCTGGAGTTTCGAGAAAGATCGAATGATCCATCCTGGAAAAAATTGTGGGATATAGGAACCTTTGTAGGAAGTTTTGTCCCGGCGTTGCTTTTTGGTGTTGCTTTTGCCAACATATTTCAAGGGATTCCAATTGATGAAAATGGGGTTTTCAAGGGCAGTTTACTTACCCTCTTGAACCCTTATGCTTTGCTGGGTGGCCTGTTGTTTTTGATTTTATTTCTTTATCACGGAGCTCTCTGGCTTGCTGTTAAAACTGGCGATGAGTTTCAAGAGCGAAGTTTTAAAGTGGCTAAGCTTTTATGGATACCACTTGCGGTTGTCGCGGTGGGTTTTCTAATAGCCACATGGTTTAAGACTAACCTTTATTATAACTATCTAATGAAACCTTTGTTTTATGCTGTTCCTGCTGTAATTATCCCTGTAGCAGTTCTAGGAGGCTTGTTTGGAAGTATTTTTTATTTACAAAAAAGGAAAAAATGGCAGGCTTGGGGTTGCTCTGCTTTAACGATTGCGGGTGTCACGATGTTTGGTGTTATAGGGCTTTATCCTGATCTATTGCCTTCAAGCATAAACCCTAAATACAGTTTGACAGTTTTCAACGCCTCCTCTAGTCCTTTAACACTTAAAATCATGCTGGGTGTTGTGCTGGTTTTTATTCCTGTGGTTATTGCCTATCAATTTTGGACATATCGTATGTTTAGCCACACAGTTAACAAGGAAAATCTTGCTTACGAAGAAAGCTATTAAAAGGCCTAGCTTTGTTGTGAATTAATTGATGAATAGAGACCTAGGGCATCCAGTGACTTTTTACTGGTGCTCTGGGTTTATTTTTTCGCCCTTTCAATGACTTCTTTTACTAAGTCAAGTTCTTGTGTGGAATAAAAAGACATTTCGCCAGGTTTACTTGACACGACAAATGTGAGTTTGTCGCCCTGTTTTTTTTTGTCTGAGTAAAATGCGGTTATTATATCGTTAGAATCAAGATTTCTAGGAATAGTTGAAGGAAGATTGAATAATTCTGTGAGCTTTTCTAGTCGTTCGACATACTTGTTTTCCGTTATTCCGATAATCTGTCCCAGAAGTAACGCACATCGCATGCCTACCGCTACTGCATTGCCATGGGGTATTGCAAATTTGCTGACCTGCTCTATGGCATGACCAAAGGTGTGCCCAAAGTTTAGAATCCTTCGAAGGTTTCCCTCTTTTTCGTCAGCCATAACTATCTGAGCTTTTACTTTAACACATCTGAAGACAACATCTTCGAGAAAGTCTTTCTTTTTCTTGTATATACAATCATGTTGTGTTTCGAGGATATCTAGAAGTTTTGGGTCCCCTATCCAGGCGGTTTTTATGACCTCTGCCATTCCTTGGTTAAATATTTCATCTGGAAGAGTAGTCAGGAATTCCGGGTCCGTGAAAACCGCAATTGGTTGATGAAATGTTCCTATCAAATTTTTTCCTTCTGGTAGATCAACTCCTGTTTTTCCACCGATGCTGCTGTCAACCTGAGCAACCAATGTTGTGGGTATCTGAACGACAGGAATTCCTCTCATAAAGATCGAAGCAAGAAAAGCCACCACGTCTCCAGTGACACCACCGCCAACAGAAATAAGCAGAGATTTTCTGTCTGCACCTTTACGTATGAGCTTTCGAGCAAGTGTTTCTATTGAAGATAACCTTTTTAATTTTTCAGATGCTTCCCAGGTGATGGATTCAAATTCTCGCAGACAAGAACTCCCCCATATGTCATGTACATTTTTATCCCATATACAAAAAACCTTTCTGTTATCGGCAAGGGTTTTTAGCAGAACACTTAGTTGTTCCTTAATCCCCCATTTCACATATATATTGTAGGATCTGTTTTCTTGCGCCTTTAATCCGACTTTAACTATCATCTTGGGAATTAGATTCCTTGTTTACAGTTGATTGATATAATAGACAATTGTTGCAACTGATACCACAACATAAACCTGTTGAGCTTTTGCTTTTTCTTATTTTGTTAACAAAATAGCGCATAACCAGCACGGCGCAAACAAAGATTACCAGGTAAATTATTAACCATTCCCACATTGGAGGGTCCCCCTTTTACTACAGCAGTCCAACAAATTTGGAACCTTGATAAATTAGTGTGGCAAAGCAGAAGGCAACAGCTGTGTTAAAGATAATTGAAAAAATTCCCCATTTGTATTGACCGGTTTCCTTAATGATACATGCAACAGTAGCGAAACAGGGCGAATAAAGCATAACGAACACCAGAAATGCCCAAGCAGTGACATAATTCCAGTTTGGATCTTTGCTTAATCTTTCGCTTAAAGGAATGTTGGCTCCTGTTTTGTCACTCAATGAATATGCGGTCCCCATTGTGGATATTATGACTTCTTTAGCCGCGAACCCTCCAAGAAGGGCAACATTGGTCTTCCATTCAAAACCACAATATCTTGTTACTCTTGACATTGCACGCCCTAGTCTGCTTGCGTATGAATTGTAAAATATTGCAAGTTTTTTTTCTTTGTTAATTTGTTCCAATTGCTTTTTTATTTCTTCCTGGTTCTTGCCTAGCGTAGAGACAATTAATGTCTCTTTTTCCTTAAAATATTTTTGCTGTTCTCTGGGTAAGCCTGGAAAGGTCATCATTGCCCAAAGAAGAACGGAGATTGCCAGGATGATCGTTCCAGCTTTTTTGATGTATTGCCACGTTCTTTCCCACGTGTGGATCATGAGACCTTTAAATGTTGGTAGTCTGTAAGTTGGGAGTTCCAGTAAGAAAGGCGTTGGAGGGCCTTGCAGAAGCGTGAGTCGTAGAATCCAGGCCATGGTAAGGGCTATTAGCCATGCAAGTAGGGTAAGTATTAGCATGACCTTGGCATGATGAGCCGGAAAAAAAGCTGCTATTATTACTGCGTATACGGGGAGTTTAGCACCGCAGTTCATGAAGGGTACAGTGAGGATGGTGGCTATACGTTCTTTGGAACTACGCAAGGTTCGTGTCGCCATAACGCCAGGAACAGCACAACCTCCAGCAATCCCCCCGGAGATTATAAAAGCCATAACGGAGTTGCCATGAAGACCAAAGGTTCTAAATATGCGATCGAGCATATAGGCAACTCTGGCAAGATAGCCAGTGTCTTCAAGAAAGGCTATGGCAAAAAACATGAATACAATGATTGGTACAAAGCCAAGAACTGCTCCTACACCGTCAATTATTCCGTTTACTATCAATGATTGAAGAGGACCGGCTGGCAGTATTGACTCCACCTTCGCGCCTATGAAGCTAAAAAACAGCTCAAACCATTCCACAGGTTTTTCGCTGTATTTGAAAGTAAATTCATAAACAGTATACAAGATTGCTACCATAATTATCGGACCGACAAATCGATTAGTGACCACTTTATCGATTGCATCGGTAAGCTCTTTGGCATTGTCTTTTGCACTGTAATGAATTACGTCTTTTTTTAGGACTGCTGAAATAAATCCATATCTATGGTCTGCAATTATTGCTTCAGGATAAGTGTCCAAAGTAATTGTTAAGTGATTTTCCAGTTCTTTTGAAAATTGTTTAAGAGAAGAGGATATTTCTTTATTTGTTTTATCGCCCTTTTCTATAATTTGTTGATCTTCTTCTAAATATTTTAGTGCAATCCATCTTGCTGGGTAGAGATCTGTCATGAAGTTATTTTGTTTAATTATCTGTTCCATTTTATCGAGTACCGGATCAATATCAGGGCCGTAAGATATTGGGATCATTGATGTATTATGCTTTGAGGTTTCAGAACAAAATTTTATGATAGTTTTTAGCAATTTTTCTTTGCCCTGACCGGTACGTGCAACCATTGGCACCACAGGAATGCCTAGCCTTTTAGATAACTTATTTATGTTTATCTTAATTCCTTGCTTCTGAGCTAAGTCCATCATGTTGAGTACAAGAATTACAGGTGCTCCAAGCTCAAGAAGCTGAACGGTTAAATACAGGTGCCTCTCAAGATTTGTTGCATCTGCTATGTTGATCACACAATCTGGTTTTTCTTCTACTATGAAGTTTCTCGCTACAAGTTCTTCTATTGAATAGGCGGTGAGAGAATATGTTCCAGGTAGGTCAATTATTTTCAGAGAAACCCCATTATATTCTGTAATACCTTCTTTTTTTTCTACAGTTATGCCAGGATAATTACTTACATGTTGCCTTGCGCCAGTTAACTCGTTAAACAGAGTCGATTTGCCGCAGTTAGGATTGCCCGCAAGTGCTATTAGTAGTTCCGTCTTGTTCTCTATATTTGCTGATTTCACTGTTTTTAGCTCCCATTATCTTCCACTTCAACGTCGATGTAGTCAGCCTCATTGTTTCTTAAAGTAAGTCTGAAATGTCTTACTTTTATGGCAACGGGGTCCCTTAATGGAGCGCGACCTTGAACTTCAATCGGGGTTCCAGGTGTAAGACCCAGATCTCTAATCCGTCGTCCTAATTCACCAGTTGCCCTTACTCTACGTATTATACCCTTTTGGTGCTCTTTCATCAGCCGCATTGGAATAATCATTACATTTCCCCTCCTCCTTCTTTCTAAAGAAAGTTAGCCTAGCCTAACTTTCCTCTCAAAAAAATATTATGAGTTACTGGTGATTGTCAAGTTATCAATTTCTTCTTACGAGAATTTTATGGCTCATTCCTTTTCCAAGAGATATGGTGCAGTTTCTAATTCTTACAATAGAGGGCGCTCCCCTTCCGCCACAAATCACTTCAAGTTCTACGCCGGGATATATTCCCATGTGGGCAAGGCGAGCACATAATCTACGGCCGCCAGAAATCCTGGTAACTCTCACAGTTTCTCCAGGAGCGACCTCCGCCAAGCTTAGCTCTTCTGTTGTGTTCTTAACGCCTGTGTTCATGTACATAAGTCTTTCTCTCTCTTAGTTTTCCCAACCACCTAAAATAAACATAAAGCGCTGTCAACTTTTCTGCAATGACATGAGTTAAAATAAATTGCGCCATCTTGAGATAAGGGGGGTTACTTTCGGAGCGTGGAAACAATTTGAAGGAAAATTTCTAAAAGTTCTTGACAGTGAATTTTGGATTTGTATAATCCGCATCCCGCTGAAGGTTGATTGATTTTGGTCTTTGAAGGAACGATAAATTAATCTTGACATGGGCGGAAAGGTAAGTTAGAAAGATAAGCCCATTTGAGAAAATAGAAACTTTCCATCGATCTTTGAAAACTGGATAGCGGTACTGGGTAGTCAGGCGGAGAGAGTTTATAGTGGTTATAACTGGAGAGTTTGATCCTGGCTCAGAGTGAACGCTGGCGGCGTGCCTAACACATGC
>JALXAE010000114.1:0-18355 GCA_026992355.1 Syntrophobacterales bacterium
CTTAAAATGTCACGAAATTCCTGGTCAATCACAAGAGAAACAATAACAAGACCATCCTCCGCAAGATGTTTCCTGTCTCGCAAAACTGGCTTACCAATATCACCAACGCCTTTTCCATCAACAAAAATCCGTCCTACACAGACCCTCCTTCCTTTACGAACCCCATCACTGTAAATATGCAGAACATCCCCATTTTCTAACAAAAAGCAAGAACTTTCAGGTATCCCAGCTTCTACAGCTAAGGCACAATGCTTAACAAGATGCCTGTATTCTCCATGTATCGGAACAAAATAATCCGGCTTTAGAAGCTCAATCAACTGCTTCAGTTCATCTCTATATGCATGACCCGACACATGTATTTCGCTCACGCTTTCATATATAACTTCAGCACCCTTCCTATAAAGATGATTAATAACATTGTGGATTGTTCTTTCGTTTCCCGGAATGAACTTGGATGACAATATTACCGTATCCCCCTTTTTCAATTTGATCCATTTGTGGTCGTCAAAGGCTATACGAGTAAGAGCACTCATAGGCTCACCCTGACTACCTGTCGTTATAATAACCACCCGACTATCTGGTAGATTTGGAAGATCTCTCAGCGAAATCCTGTAATTTTGATTTACCCTAAGGTATCCTAGTTTTTCAGCTATGCGTACATTGGTTTGTATGGACTTACCATGGAATAGTACCTTTCTATCGTACCTTATCGACGTATCTATTATCTGCTGAATTCTGTGAATATTACTGGAAAATACAGCAACTATTATGCGCCCTTTACATTCACCAAATATCTTCGTAAGCGTTTTACCAACTTCACACTCAGACAAAGTATGCCCATTTCTTTCCACATTTGTAGAATCGGACAAAAGGAGTTTAACACCGCTCTGAGCAATTTCTCGAAGCCTGTTAAAGTCAGTAGGTTTTCCATCTATCGGACTGTGATCAATCTTAAAATCACCCGAATGAACTATTCTCCCATTCGGGGTATCAACTATTAACCCAACACCATCGGGAATACTATGGCATACTCTAAAAGGCTCTACTATTATATCGTCAATAACAACAGTTTGACCGGGAACTAATTCTATAAAATCTACTTTGTTCACCAAATTATGTTCTCTTAATTTTTCTCGCACTAAAGCAAGTGTAAACCTTGTTCCGTAGATAGGCACCTTAAATTCCTGAATAAAAAAAGGAATAGCTCCTATATGATCTTCATGTCCGTGTGTCAATAAAAGCGCCTTAATTATTGAACCGTTACTTCTGAGATATGTGAAATCAGGTATGACCGCATCAATTCCAAACATTTCCTCTTCAGGAAACATGAGGCCTGCATCAATCAAAAGTGTGGCATCTCCGTATTGAATTGCCATCATATTTAAACCAATTTCTCCAAGTCCTCCCAGGGGGATAAGTTTTACAGGCAATTCTGAACAACTCATGACAAACCTATCAGGCAGCTCTTTGCAGGCCTTGCTCATCTGGAGATAAACCCTGCAAAATCGCAGCTCTAACTTTTTCAACCAATTTATTTCTGTCTTTGAGCTCAAGACCAGCCGTTGGGATATGATCGTGGATAGTAACCTTAATAAAACCTGATTTAACAAGCCATTTACCTTTAGGAAGAATCTTGTAAGAGCCGCTTATGCTTATGGGAATAATCGGTTGTTGACTTTGAATGGCTAGAATAAATCCTCCTTTTTTAAAAGGTTGCAATACTCCATCTTTACTTCTAGTTCCCTCAGGAAAAATCATAACAGATGTACCTTTTTTAATCTGTTCCGCGGCCCGAGCCAAACTTTCAAAAGCCTTGCTTCTGTTACTTCTGTCTATCGGAATATAGCCAATAACCTCCATAGCCTTACCGACGACAGGAATCCGAAAGAGTTCTTCTTTAGCAAGCCATCGAAACTGCCCGGGTATATAGGCCAACAAGACAAAAATATCAAACCAACTTTGGTGATTAGCCATATATACATAAGCATTTTTCGTATCTATTTTTTCTCTGCCAATTACCTTTACCTTGACACCTGCTGTTTTCAATTGAATTAACCCCCATAGGCGTGCATGGAAATGACCCCAATTTGGCTTTTTAGTAACAAACAAAATCATAATGGCGGATAATCCAAGAATCAAACTTGACAAAACAAGAACCACGTAAAAGACCAAAGTCCTAATATAATTTTTCATTTCGCTTCCTTTCTGCTAAATTTTTATATAACATCCCTAATTACCTAAAATTACTTCAAATCAATGCCAAAGTGTAATAAATTTTGACTAAATAGACAACCAATGAAGAGCCTACCCGAAGAATATGGGATTGGTGAAAGTGGTTCCCATTAGGATTGAAAAACAAAAAGAAGGGAGTTGAATAAATATTAATCCCTAAGCGTTTGTTAACATAGCCTATTCATCCCCCTTGAGTATGGTAGTCTGACAGGGAGTAAATAGGGTTACCACACAAAAAACCCCTCTTTTTCTCGAGACAGAGTGTGAAAAGATGAAATGATGTAAAGTGGAGAATACAGTAATGGTATTGGATATGCTGAAAAGAAATTTTAATGTAGCGTTATAATAACGCATGGTGGAGGCGGCGGAAACGTCGGCCTTACGAGAACACTACACATAGAGCAGAATTACTCCCTTTACCCATAAACGAATACCAGATGGACTTACCAGAAACCACCTATGGAGGATAGCAGATACACACGAACGATTTCAAGCAAAAATAGGGTAGAACGAAAAGGCTTTTTTCAGGAGCACGGCAGCTAATAGGCGCAAAAAACAATGCTCTATTTTCGCGTATAAGAGCGTCTTTTGGACCTGCACTATATAAACCCTATCCCGCTTAAAAAAAGCCCCTAAAATCGGCAAATAAGGGCTAAAAAAAAACGGGCAGCAAAAGAGGGGAGAAACTGCCCGTTTCGCAAGATGCTTCCCTGCGGATCGCCTGGCTCCCCTCCCACGATGTGGTGGAATGGGACAGTTATCTAATATATCATTGCCCCAGTAATATCAAGGTTTAGAGGCGGACTGTATACAGGAACCTTGACGCTACACAAGCGAGAAACTATTTTTACTTGTGTGGGGCCTGGTGGTCTTTGACAAAATGGGTTTTTTGTTCCACTTAGATGGATGAAAACTACACCACGGACGTTTTCCCTATTCCCAGAGCTCCGGTTTTTGTTCCACTTAGATGGATGAAAACCAGCGTAAGCCCTTGATAAACCATGTGTGATATTTTGATTCCACTTAGATGGATGAAAAATGATGAATGAGAACAAATGGGCTGTTTTTATCCCACCAGGCCAATCAAGGTTTTTACCGGCACTGTACACAGCAAACACGGCTTTACTGTGGAGTCATATTGAGAAGATGAGGGGAAAATGACGTGGCCAACGACAAACACAGCAAACCCTCACAGCAACAAGGTTTTTGGGGCGTTGTATACAGAAAAAATAGCCTAGCTGTAGCATTAGGTGTATACAGAAACAACCGTTTTGCTGTGGAGTTATTTCGTCCAGGATGGCGTCAAAACTGGGTTTCCCTTCCTTCGCTGTGTTGGGCATTTTCCCTTTTTACCCGTTTTCAAAACCATAAACTAGTTTCCACAGTTTACAGCATTCTGGTGTAGCATGTGTGTTGCTAATCCTTGCTATATCGGCGCTTCCACTCGTGTTGATCTTTTCATCTTCGGGTCTTCAAAGAAGTCTCTTATGTGCCCCCTGTATCGCATTACCATTTCAATGGAGGGAGTGATACCAACGACACGCCAGCTTGACCAGGAAGCCCTGAAGGCCTCAAGGACTTCGTGGCCTCTCCAAGTGAGACCGTAGATTTTGAAGTTTTTAACACTTCCTCCTTTGGTACTGTACTCAACGTCAGCATCAATAAATCCAGCTCTCGACAGCAGGGCAACGTGATAGCCGACGACATGAAGGTCGAGCAGTTTGAAGTCAGCAGCCGTAAGGGACGCATCTTTCCCTGAGATTTTTTCAGTCTTTGTGAAAATGTCCCAAACGACGTTCCAATCTCTTTCCATGTCCTGTCACCTCCTGGGGACTGGGTTCAATAAATCGCTCAACATATCCCTTGCGAGGGCCCTCGCACCATTGGGAGTTAGATGTGTAGCGTCAATGAGGCTCATTTCATAACCCTTGCACAGAGCTTCATTTGGGTCACGGTGAGGACCAAAATCAACACTGTAAACCTTACTGGTGTTAATTCGTTGGAGCAGGTACTGTGTAGCTTCTCGGCCGGAGTGATCACGGTCAAGAGCCAGCACGACAGCTGCCGGCTGTAATCTTGCAAGCAAGGATGGAACTTCCACAATGTTGGAAGTACCACCCAAGATTACAAAATTCCGCAGGGCAAAAGCTCTACGAAGGCTTAAAGCATCGAACATCCCCTCTGTGATACATATTATATTTTCGTTGCCGATTGTTTTGTTTAAGGCGAAGCCGTCCTCCGAGACAGCAGCTATCCCGCCCGACAGCAAGAACCCTTTCCACGATGGGCTTCTTACCTGCCAGCCGCCTTTAATGGTTGGTATGGCTAAGCCATAGTAAATCTTGTCACCTATCTGATAATGCAGCTCTTTCAACCATGAAGGTAGATCACTCAATTGAATGCCCCGGCCCCGAAGATATTTTTTAAGCACTGTGTTTGTGACCTGTGAAATCCGCAATATCTTGGCTTCGGGCTGGTCGGCATTCGCCTCACAGGAAGGCGACAACGAAAAATGTGGCAGGGAATACAGCAAGCTCCGGAGCTCCCGAACGGCCTCAACGTAGGAACACGCTCGAACGGCAATCACGAGATCAATCCAGCTCCCACCGGCGTGCGGCCAACCAGGCGGGACCCCGTGGTCGCGCCAGAGCCAGTGACCCCAGTCGGCGATTTGAATACTCACGGACGGATGTTGTTCTCCCCGCCAAACGGCAAGGGCCATCAGCTGGGATCCCTGACGGCGGTAAGGGATCCCTAAACGGGGAAGTATTATTTCCGGCGGAAGCCGCTTTATTTGGTCGAGTTCCTGTTCTCTGTCCATTTCAACTCCATTCCAATTCTTTTCGGGAAAATAGAAACATGAACTTGCATTGAGCCGAGCACCTCTCCCTCTGCGGCGTGATAAGTCGCATCTGCATGTAGTAGATCTTCTAAAATGTGCGAGTGGATAACTATGACCTCAGCCTGCTCGCTATACTCTTCCCCTCCGGCAGAGACAACGGTCTTCATGAAAGCGTTAAAGAAGAACTCGTCTGCAAACTGTTTCTTGAGCTCCTGAAGGGCTTCGTGTGTTTTGCGGTCTGCGGCCCGCCAGGTGCCATTGTTCTGTTTTTGCAAAATAACCATTTCAAACCTCCTTGCTCATACCATCACCTCTGCTCCAACTCCGGCGATGCGCCACATCTGAGAAAGCTCTGTGTCGGGGAAGGCTATGAAAACGTAAGGCGGAATGGCCAACATACAACGGCGAACGCTGATTTTGTTGGCACGGTGCAGCAAAACCCTTCCCTTTTCCAGAGGGTAAATAAACTCGATTTCACGAGCGTACATATCATCGAAAATGTGCCCTACTGTTAATGACAAGAACTCGTCGTCTGTGGATTCTGCCCATGCCCGGGAGAGTTTTAATCTGCATGTTTTCGGATACATATGTGCTGTATGAAACGCGTGGCTAAGCACTTCGCGAAAATTCAACAACTGCTTTGACATGATTTCCCTTTCGGCCACGTTTACATCCTGCCACGTTTTCCCTTCTGAGCGGGACCAGAATTCCACGCACGGTGCATCCTGGATTGTTAGCGTGATTTCTTTGCCGTCCACTTTGGCTTGGATTGTGAATAGAGATTCAACTTCTATCATTTTCACACCTCCTTAATCTCTTGTTTTTCCTGCAATTCCTGCAGTTCGGCGAGAAGGTAAGGCAGGTAATCCACCTCTGCCCCGCCTTCTTTGGCTTTTAACTTTCCGTTCAAGGTATGAATGTATTCGACAGTGTTTTCCTTCCCTTTGCGGGAAAACATGTCTTCCAGAACCGCGAGAGCAAACAAAATTAGGGCCCTCGTCCGCCGCCGGCGTTCCTGCTGTTTTTTTCTCTGCTCCTGCTGTCGGGCTTTCTGGGTTAGCACAAGAGCCCGAAAATACTGCTCCCTTGCGGCAGGTGCAGCGTATTTTTTGCAGGCCTTTTTCCACAAAGCAGGGTGCATTTCCTTAAGCTCTGCAAAACTTTTCGGCATTGCTTACCTCCTTCCCCCGGGACGGGGCATAAAATCCCAATGTTGTTCATGTTCTTCCGCCACCTGCTGGCCATACTGGTCCACATACTCTTGACCCTGTTGCTGTGCTGCTTGTTGGGCGGCCTGCTCTTCCAACTGTTGAGCACGGGCACGGAGCCGGTCCTGGAACTCAAAAAGGTGTGTAGTGCCGTTGACCCAGCCGGAGAAATTCTCCCAGGGTTCCAAATCAAACCTCCTGAGCACATCTTCCAGGCTGGAGCCAGCCCCTTCATCCCCTGCTGCCAATACTACCTTGGTGTTTTTGTTTACCAGCCCTTTCTGGATCAGTTTCGACAGAACTTCTTCAAGCTCACCGCCAAATTCCACTGGAACCCCATTCAAAGAGAGACCCAACACTGCATACTCTGGGAAAGGTAAGCTGGCGGCTAAGAAAGCACAGTGGAGCGGGTGATCCGCCACCACCAAGCACCTGGCGGGAACTCCTTCTCCTTCTGTGCCACCATGAAGGGTTATGTGTGTGTTCTTGGGTTTCAACCACACAGGTTCGGGACGCCCGTCCGGATGTCTCCGGAATTGAGCCCGTGACCAGACCCAGGAAGCGGGGCCTAAGCCATAGCGCTCTTTTAAAAATTGGATCTCATCTGATTTTAATTCCTCTAACTTGATGGGCTTCATAGCTTCCTCCTTTAACTTTTCTAAGTAGTCGTTATTACTGTCTAAAATCCACTTGACGGCTTCTTGAAAGGTTAAGTTTTTGGTTTGCATTACCAAATCGATGTTGGTCCCACCTTGCTTGTTCCGGGGATCGAACCAGAGCCAGCGGCCGTTGGAATCCTGCTTTATTTTGAGATTTTTAACCTCGATACCTAAGGCAGCAGCAACACGATCAAGAGGAATTGCCTTTGCGAGCTCGGTTTCGATTTCCCGGCGCTCGCGTGCAACCCTGTTTTTCAAACGCAACAGCTCTTTGACACACTCTCGGGCGTTTTTTAGATCGCCCTGACTAGCAGAGATATTGAATTGGGTGTTTAGATTTTTGATCTTCTCCTCTACCTGCCTCTGAAAACGTTTGCATTCCTTGGTAAGGGCTTGTTTTCTGAGAAGTATGGAAAGAAGTATAATTAATGATATTATCCCAAAGAGGTCAGTTTTTATGCGGCTAGCTAACCTTAGGGCAACGGCGTTCAAATTCCGTATTCGCTGTTCACGCTCATACTGTAGTTTTTGCTTTTCCTGTATAGCTTGAATTTCTGCAATGTATTTTTCCTCTTCTTCACGTGCTTGCCTTAGAGCACGGTATGATTCAGACAAGAATTCTAACTCCTTCATGGCTTCCTCCTTTATGCGTTCATCTCGTGAGCGCAGCCGGCTGGGGCCAATGTGGTGCTGTTTTGTGCTGGGATCAGAATTGACCAAGACTTCGTACCCTTTAGCGGTCAAGTATTCCCGCCAGCGGGTGTGCATACGTCGCAATTCTGCTCTATCCAGCTTTAGAGCCCCCCCGGCAGCCGGGCGAGCGTTTAGCAAAATATGAGCATGTAAATTTCGTTCACCACCAGCTGGGGGATCATCGTGAATCGCAATGCCTACATCACTGTCGCTAAGTTGAATGTACTTGGAGACATTTCTTTTTTTCCCAGCATCCCAGACTTGAACCTTGAAGACATCTCTCAAGGAGGTAACGAATTCCTTTATAAAGGGTAGAGCATCCTCGGCCCGCAAGTCATTTGGTAGAGCAAAAACAATTTTGGCGGCTGTTCTAGCACGGGAATTGCGCGTTAAAGCCATATTGCAGTATTTTATCCAAGACTCAGTATGTAAATTATATGTATAGGTATTCTGACCTTTACGGGTAATGTACTTGATATGAGCCACCAATGCGTCTTGGACCGACTCATATTTCCCTCTCGTTGCTGCGAGTGAAAACCATTTTAGGTCTGATATAAACGATATAGTCCTAGCCATTTTCTTCCAGACCGCTGTTAAGCAACAATCTAGTGGCGAAGCCACTAGGTTGTTGCGCCTTTACCTACTTACTACCTCAGACCAACTGAAACACCCGAAGACTAAATAGAGAAAAAAACAAAGAAGGTGATACTTTGGTGTATGACAAAGAGATATGAATAAATAAAATTTATTTAACCCTATACTTGATAAACGACTTTGTGCATAGGGGAACTTGGCTCAACCATGCGGGTTAAACACTGATACCTCCCGAAATCTTGAGCAAAGTGCTTACGTAAGCACTTTAC
Source organism: Syntrophobacterales bacterium (assembly GCA_026992355.1). GTDB lineage: Bacteria > Desulfobacterota > Syntrophobacteria > Syntrophobacterales > Thermodesulforhabdaceae > JALXAE01. The sequence goes on from JALXAE010000114.1 coordinate 8,498, forward strand.
TCAAGATTTTTTGAAAGAATTTTTTTTGAGAATGAAAAAACAAAAAAAGAGCCGCTGATGGGAGAAAAAACAGGAAGAAAACAGCGGCTCTTGATGGGGTTTATCCTACCTTTTTCTTTAAAAGCGGTGCAAACTCAGCACTGTATTTCTCCATCGCTGTTAGGACAGCTTTGCAAAGATGTTTAAAATCGTGATGGATGTTATATTCTCCATATTTAATAGTTCCAATTTCGCGAAGTATGGCTTCACTTCCTATGAGAATAAGGTCTGATCTTATTTCCTCGATATCGGCGTTGGGGATATCAAAGAAATATTGCTTGATACAGAAGTTTGCCAACTGATGGATTTTCGGCAACATGTTTTTCACTATTTGCTTCTTGATTATGTCTGCACGGTGATAAACATCCAACGCGAGCTCAAAAGGTTTCCAAGCCTCTTCTGCATCTGAAATTTGACGGGAGTAAATTTCGTGCTGTCCCGCAGTAAGGGACAAGAAATGTTCATCCCCTAATCTCGCGATTGCTTCTGCTCCCGCAAAGCCCGTGGTCGATGCGATAAGTTCGCCAATAGCATGGTAACATGTGTCCAATTCCCTTAATAATCTCGATAGGTTACCAAGATTAAGATACTGCATTTTTACCTCCTTTCATTCCTTGGTTTTTTCCACCATCACCATTTGGTAAAAAATATTTGCACTGCTCAATTTTTTCCCCAGAGAAGGCAAAAGCCGGAAGGGGGCGTTCAGCATCAGCACAGCCCGCGCAAAAGAATATACCCTCTGCAAAATCTAGCCGTTTACACAGCTGACATAAAACAGGAACCTTGTCTGCGTTTTTGCCTTTAAGATGATCACCTTTAAGGTGTTCCCTTACTATATTGGTGATCACATGATCATCTTTAAAATCACCTTGATCGTTTTTATTTTCCTTAGATTCGGCCTTTTCAGAACTCGAATTAGGGGTTTTAAGATGATCATCTTCAAGGTGATCATCTTTTATATTTTTGATGATCATCTTAAAATTTGCCTCTAAGTCTTTGTTATCCTTACCTCTTTCTGGATTTTTTAAGATGATCATATGATCATCTAAAAAATCCTGCATAAGTAATTGATTTTGTTGATGTTTCTCGTCATTTTTAAGATGATCATCTGGATAATTATATTGGTGATCATCTTTAAAGTGATCATCTTTAAAGTTATGATCTTCTTCAGGAGGCAGTGCCCAGTACCATTTCCCTGCACCTCTCTTTTTTCCACCCTGCCGGTAGCTTCGTACCTGCATTTTTTTCTTGGCACGCCTTAAACTAATTTGTGTAATACCCAGTTTCCGTGCCTGTTTGAGCACATCTTCAGCGGGCACGGGGCCCTGTTCCAGCACGGACTGCAGGAACTCTGCCGCTTCCTCGACGCCAGATTTCTCGCTCTCATCCTGCACACGAAGTAAGTCTTCCGCGGTGATGTTCACCTCACCCTTCCAGTAGAAACGCCCCTCCACAATTTCAAATCCCTGCGCGGGAGGCTGGGACTGAGACAAGTTGTGCTTAATCGGTACGATTGCCCTATTCCCATCTGCATCTATGCCGCACAAAATGACGCTTCGTGCTGCTGCCGACAGGTCAATGCTTCCGAGCCCTCTGTATAGGGCGTTAGCGTGAGAGGATTTGTTTAGATGGCGAACTACCAGGACCGCACAATTGTGCGACGCTGCGATTTTTATAACCCCTGCCAGGCGCGCCCGAACTTCATTGGCTCGATAGAGGTCGATATCGCCCCCTACGAAGCCCTGCAGGGGATCCACCACCAACAGCCGCGGTTTGACACGCACAATGGCTTCTTCTAGCAGCTGCTGGTCTCTTAGGGTGATGTGTTGTAGTATTCCGTTTACGCGCTTGCCCCGTAGAAGGTATAATCGTTTGAGGTCTGCCTCCATGGCCTCCAGTCGCGGACGAAGTGTATCAGCAGGGTCATCCTCGTAGGTCATATAAATCACGTTGTGCCCCTCTAAGGTAACTCTAGCGGCAATTGCCAGGCAGACCCAGGTTTTCCCGGTCCCGGGATCGCCCTCGATTAAAGTTAACTTTCCTTGTGGGATATATCCCTTCCAGACCCACCTCACCTCCTCAGGGGTAACTTCCGTCATTGGGGTTAGGACCACCTCATTATCGTTCTGCTTGTGGTGTGCGTATTTTCTGGCAAAGTCCTCAACAGAAACCAGCGGAAGCGGTTCCGGAAGCGGTTTTTCTAAATCGGCTGCGTCTTTGCCAGAACCCATTTCAAATCCAAGCGTTTCTAAGTCAACAACACCAGCGACTTCCGCACCGGCCTTTTTGATCAATTCTATTACTGCAGAAGCATATTTTATCCCGGCCTGGTCGGCATCCGGCCAGATGATAACCTTTCTATCCTTCAAAGCCCCCCAGTCTGCCCTGGCGGCAGCGTTTGAGCCGCCTTGGCTGGCTGTGGTAACAAATTTATCACCCAGGAGCAATTGTGCTGCATCAGCAGCCTTTTCACCTTCGCAGATGACTACGGTCTTTTCTCTGTCATTTACGAGTTTGTGTAGTTTGTACAACGGACGTTTGTCCTTGAAGTTACCTATGCCCGCACACCAACCCTTTTCGACATCATATACAAAGAAGGGAATGACTTCCTTTCCGTCTCCGCCGTCGTACCGTGCCGCATAACCGAGTATTTCCCCCTTGTCGCTCGTGTATGCCCACCAGGATGTGAGTTTTTTTCCCCGCCAGTTCAGGGGGATTCCTTGTGGTTGACCAATGTTGTCGTGATCGGATGGCTCCGGCCACAACCCGCGGGCACGCAAAGCCTCGATCACGCTTTCCTGGCTGCAGCCGGCAAAGCATTTAATTAATATTTTGTTACCTTTTTGAGTTACATGCAGGCTCGGATTTTCGTCTGAATGGGCTGGACAGTGACAAAGGTAACCGTCGCGTGTTTTTTTGCCTTTTTTACCCTTTAGAGCGTGAAAAATGTCTTCAGCATCTACATGATTTCTGATATACATCATAACAAAACCTCCTGTTCCATAGGGAGTGGGATTATGGTTTTTGCGCGCCCCCATCCCCTGATGGGCCCAGGGGATGGGGTTTTTGTTTTTACTCGGTCTCGGGCAGCGTCTCCAAAAACTGCCTCAGCTCCGCTAACCTCCATCCCACCGTCCGGCTGGTGATCTTGCGCGGTTTCGGCAGTTTTCCACGCCACACCAGCCGATAAAGCGTTGCCAGCGAGATTCCCAGCAGCGACGCCGCTTGCTTGGGACGGATGAAAGCAAAGTCGGGTAAGTCAGCAATTTTTACTTTCTCTTTCTTTTCCATCTTTCTCCTCCTTATCCGTTTTTTTTTGGTTATGAAATAGCTGAACGTTTCATTTTTTTGCTGCTTTGCTGTATGACAAACTTACTTTTTCTTTACTTGCTCCAGGAAGTCCGCCCAGTCCTGCATCATTCTTCGCCGTTCTTTCAAGAATTTCACGCGGTTGTAGGCCCTGCCGAGCCTGTCGGGAACGGAATGAGCAAGCTGTAATTCCACAAGCTCGGGATCGTATCCTAGCTTTTCGACTAACAGCGTCCTGGCGATTGCTCGCCAACCGTGGCTCGTTAAAGTCTCGCGTGTATCAATCCCCAGTGTTTGTAGTGCTGCATTCAAAGTCTGCGCTGAGATGTGCCGACCAGGCCTCAAGGACTGAAAAACCCATGGCGACATAGGTCTAAATGGATCAAGTTCTCTGAGTATTGATATTGCTTGCCGAGAAAGCGGAACATAGTGTTCTTGCAAAGTTTTACTCGCCTTAAACACCCAACTGCCCTCTTCAAGATTCACTTCTTCCCATCTCATTTTTACGAGCTCGCCCGGCCGGACGAAAACCAATGGGAGAATCCTGATGGCTGCCTTAACAAAGATTATTCCGTCGTAACAATCCAGCAGCCGCAAAATCCTCCCAATTTCTCCAAGGTCCAGAGTAGCAGGCATGTGTCTTTTTTCCTCGCGAGGTAGAAAACCCGATCGTGCAAGTGGTTCCGCAGGGTTGGTCTGAATGTATCCCTTTATGAGTGCGAAGCGAAAAATCTGATTCACGAGCGTGTAAATTCTTCTTGCAGTCGCTGCCCCCGTGATGGTTTCAACCTTTTTCACGAGGTCAAGAACGTCGGCTGTGGTGACGTTCAGGATTGAAGCCACTCCAAGATGTGGAATTATGTGCCTGTCGATGCGGATTTTCTGTTTCTTTGCGTGCCCCTCGCTCCAATTAGTCTGGGACATGTGCTCGAAAAACTCCCTTGCTACCACATCGAAAGTCAACTCCTTTTCCATCTTTTTCCGTTTCCTAACCTCAGCAGGATCAAGTCCATTGAGAAGCTGCTTCCGGAGTTCCGTTCTCTTCTTCCTGGCCTCTGATAATGTCACTTCAGGATAGGGCCCTAACGACAGGAGTTTCTGCTTTCCATTGTACTTGTAGGCAAAACGCCAGAGCTTTGAGCCCTTCTTCGTAACCAACAGGTAAAGCCCCAACGAGTCGTACATCTTGTAATCCCTGTCTTTCGGCTTGGCTTTTCTCACCTTTGCGCTAGTCAACATGGCCTATTCCTCCCTTTTGAGTATGGTAGTCTGACAGGGAGTAAATAGGGCTACCACACAAAAAACCCTTCTTTTTTTCGCGATAGAGTGAAAAAAAATGAAAAGATGTGAGGTAAAGAAATGCAGTAATGGTGAGCGTTTAGGGGATGTTTGGGAAAGTTTTTGGAGTAATGATACACCAGTGGCTGGTGGAGGCGGCGGGAATCGAACCCGCGTCCGGAAGCCTTCCGCTTAAGCCTCTACATGCTTAGCTCAGGTTTTTCACTTTCGCCCTTGGGACTCCACCTGAGCGGGATTCCCAATAGGCTAGCCTGCTAGATTGTTCGCTTTTCGGGATGCAGGCTCTCCCGAAAAGCTATCCCGCATTACCGACGCCCCTTTTAGCTCAGCGGGAATTCGCTAAAGGGACGGCAGCTGGTACTAGGCAGCTGCTGCGTATGCGTAATCGTCTGCGGTTATGTTTAACCCTGACTGGTTTTACGAGCCGCCAGGACGCTCGGCATGCAGCTTAAGCTTCTTGACCTCCGTCGAACCCAGATCGCCCCCATTCCAACAAGATGGGCGTCACTGCATTCTAACTATAAGCTTCGAGTCTAATACGGTCAAGATGAAGCTATCTTCAAAAAACTATTTTATTTCACCCCGATAATTGTTTCACCCTGTCGGCACCGGGGACATGTCCAAAGCCAATCCGCATCAAAGTCCAATGCCGCATTAATATAATCTATCATGGCTTTCGTACTATAATATGCACCGCATTTTTCGCATGTAATCATGTTGAATTCCAATCTTAAGACGGCTTCATCACCACCTCGCATTTCTTGCAATTTCAACGCTCCAGTAGGACATGATTGGATGCATTTGTCACAATCTTCTAAGCAACCAGAACCGAATTCAATAATTCTAATAGAATCATTCTGAATCATTTTGATTACATTTGGAGTACATACAAAAGAACATGCCATACAACCTATGCACAAATCTGCATTTACACTTAACCTGGTCATCTTAAATGGCTCGCTTTTTAAAGGCCTTAAAATATTTAATTCTTTTAATGTTAGAAAAGGTGTCAATGTCATCTATAACGAGTGCTCCAGAAGGACATGCAGAAACACAAGCTGGTTTTTGTCCTATCTTCTGAAGTTCCATACAGCTGTCACATTTTTTAGGAGTGGAATTTAGAGACAGGAAAAGAGCACCAAAGGGACAGGCAATGATACATAAACCGCACCGCGTACAGGCATTGTTGTCAAAAACTACAGTGTTATCTTCCGCATACAGGGCCCCCGTGTAACAAACCATGACGCATGGAGCTACATCACAATGCTTGCACATTATGGGGAAAGCCAGACGTCTATTCTTTAATACTTTTATTAATGATATTCCACCATGTTCCCTTGCACATACAACTTCACAGGTATTACAGGCGATGCATCTTTCGATTCTAACCACAACCCGCTTTTTCACTTTCTAATGCCCTTTGTCTTTTGTTTTAAGCTATTTATTTTCTTTCGACCTCTAACATGCAGTAAGTATCTTTAAAACCCGGCATCTTCGAATCCCTGTCCAATACATTAAGAGTTAAGTAGTTTACTCCAGGAAAGTGAAAAGGAATAAATACACATCCTTTTTTTACATCATTACTGAATACCACTTTAAAGGACTTTTCACCTTCGTTAGTCTTGACTTTAACTACGCCTTTTTCATCAAGACCAAGAATACGGGCATCTTCTGGATTTAGGAACACAGATGGTTCAGATCTGTATTCATATAACACAGCAAGCCTTCGCGTAATAGAACCAGAATTATAGTGTTCGACAAATCTTCCTGTTATCAAATTGTAAGGTTTTTCCGAATAATCGGATACCTTATCATCAAGAGGGAATTCACTGGGTGAAATAAAGTTAGCCTTACCGTCTGGGGTTAAAAAGTCATTTTCATACAAAAGAGGTGTCCCCGGATGCATGGTATCGGGACAAGGCCATATTATTCCTGCTTCATTTTTCTTCAATCTGTCGGGAGTTATTCCTCGGTATTGGGGTACTGTTTCGCTGATTTCGGCCGCTACGGTCTGCACATCATATTCCTTACTCCATAAATTGAGCATATTGCCGATTTTGTTTATTATCCATAAGTCTTCTCTAGAATGTTTTAAAGGATTGAGTGCTTTATTGGACCATTGGACTCGCCTTTCTGTATTCGTGTAAGAACCAGCTTTTTCAGCCCAGCAAGCTGCTGGCAATACAACATCAGCTAGAGCGGCCGTCTCACTCAAAAAAATATCTGACACCACAAGAAAATCTAACTGGTCCAGACTTTGCTCAAGCTCCCCCGAAGCTGGATCAGAAACAACAGGATTTTCTCCCATTATAACAAGAGCTCTTATTTTTCCCTCCTGGATGGCAGGTGCTATCTCCGCATTTGTAATGCCAGCATTTCTGGGGAGGTCTTCCACATTCCATTGTCTAGCAATTCTATAAATTTCATCAGTATTCGACATATGAACATAACCGGGATAAAATTCAGCGAGACAGCCCATATCACAGGCACCTTGAACATTATTTTGTCCTCTTAATGGGTATATGCCAGCTCCTGCTTTTCCAACATGACCACACATGAGGGCAAGATTAACGCAGGCATGCACATTGTCAGTTCCTCTGGCATGTTGTGTAATTCCCATACAGTAGATTAAAGAAGAACGATCCGATTGTGCAAAACGCCGTGCTGCTAGAAGAATGTCAGCTTTATCTACATCAATTTTTTTAGAAACACTATCTATGTCCAATGAAGAAAGAAATTCAGCTAAGGTATCGAATCCTGAAGTTCTTTCGTTTATAAAATTGAAATCATATAGGCCCTCATCAAATATGACTTTCATCATAGCATAAAGTAACAATCTGTCTGTCCCGGGGGTTATCTGAATGAAAAGATCCGCCATTGAAGCAGTGGGAGTATATCTCGGATCGACAACAATCACGAAAGCTCCGTTATCTTTAGCATTCCAAACCCATTTACTTACTACAGGATGATTTTCGGCAAAATTCGATCCCACAACCAGAATGCAGCTTGCATTTTCCAAATCATAGATTGGATTTGTTTGAGTGCCGGATCCCAGCGATCTAAGAAGTCCAACAAGTGAAGGTGCATGACAGAGTCTGGCACAATGGTCAACATGGGGAGAACCAAACAGACGAGCCAGTTTTTGAAAAAGATAATTTTCCTCGTTCGTAGCCTTGGCCGAAGCCAAGAAAGCTACCGAATCAGCTTTGTGTTTTTCTTTTATGTCCAACAGTTTTTGTGTAATGAAGTGTAAAGCCGTATCCCAAGAAGCTTCTTCAAACCCACCACTTCGCTTTATTAACGGAGTTCTTAACCTGTTGGGATGCTGAATTATATCGAGTGAAGCACTTCCCTTTAAACATATTGATCCACCAGCAACAGGATGTTGTGGAATAAATTCCATACCGGTTACTGTATCGTCAGCCACAACAAGAATAAATTTACAACCCGCTCCACAAAAGGGGCATACTACCGACACCTTTTTCTTCTTATCTTTCATTGTAAGTAACCCTTCATTACTTCACAAGCTGCTTCTCTTCGAACCGTCTTTGCAAACTTCTCTTCCTCGTCAAATATAAGGGCATTTGTGCGGCAGGCTTCAACACATGCCGGAAGTGTTCTATCCGGGCATCTGTCGCATTTTATGGCAATTCTTCTCTCCTTTTCTTTCGATATCATACCGTAGGGACACACCATTGCACACATCCAGCAGCCTATGCACTTATCAGGATCATGAGACACTATGCGAGTCACAGGATCTTGTTGTAATGCTCCAGTACGGCATGAGGCAACACAGGGAGCATCCTCACAATGTCTACATAAAAAAGGAACCTTATGGTCATAAACATACTCGACAAAGATTCTTTGCTTGGGCCTAGGTATCTCATGGATAGCAAGGCTAAGTTCTTTAGTTTTTGAATGTTCAACCGCACAAGCAAGCTCACAACTTTTGCATCCAACGCACCTATTCAATCGAACAAATATCTCCTTCATGGAACTTCCTCCCATTACATAGTTTGCAGTTATTAAATGTTGTCTATGTTCTCAGCATGAAATAAATAAACGAAAATTACCGTCACCTCGGGAATTGAGAAAAGGTGTGCACAAATCAAGCAGATAACTGGAACCGCAGTTCTTAGAATAGGGGAAACTCAGTTGCAGAGTCAGTTGCAACGTTACACTTCTGCATTCCTGCTTGCAAGAATTACTCTACTGCCAAATATATTAGACAAGAAGATTTAAGGTTTAGCAAGAACATTGTTTGCTTATTGCTTAAAACACTTTTTTCAAGATAAACAATCCTACGTCACAAAAATATTAGGCACACCAAGTAATGTAAAGTATATTAATTGGCTTATTCGTTTAATAGTTTTTTTACACGATCTTTAAGGTCGGCTATTTTTATTGGCTTAGGAAAGAAATCATCGGCTTTTTCCTTAAAGGCTTCTATCGATGCATCCAGGCTTGCATAGGCTGTAATTATTACAACTTTTGTTTCAGGTGAGTCTTTCTTAATTTGTTTCAGTATTTCCATGCCATCTATGTCTTTCATCTTTAAGTCTGTTATAACAACGTCAAATTTCTCTTCGGCAAGGCGATTAAGAGCATCCTGAGGCTGATTAAAGGTTTCCACTTGAAAACCATCTCGTTCAAATGAAACCTTGAGCATTTTGCCTACTATGTTTTCATCGTCAATTACCATTATCTTTGGCGCTTTCATAGTTGATCCCCCTATGGTTGCGAGCTGGTAATTTTATGGTAAATGTGGTTCCCACTCCCACTTCACTTTTCACTTCTATCTGGCCTTTATGATTTTTCACAATACCGTAGCTTATAAATAAGCCCAACCCAGCACCTTCTGTGCCCTTAGTACTGAAGAATGGATCAAAAATGTTGGGAAGAAAATCTTTTGGAATACCCTTTCCTGTATCTTCAATTTCCACAATAACATATTCAGGACTTCTCTGTTGGTTGTAGCTCGTTCTTATGCTTAGAGTACCCCCATCCGGCATGGCCTGTATTGCGTTAGTCATAATGTTTACAAACACACTTTGTATTTTATTTTCATCAACGAATACGGGAGGAACATGTTCTTGCAGGTTAACTTCCAATCTTATTCCCGAAACATGGAGCATATTTCTAACCAGTTTTAAGCTTTGATTTAAAAGTTTATTTACATCCGACAGTCTAAAATTTTCCTTTTTGGGTTTA
>JALXAE010000114.1:18365-21460 GCA_026992355.1 Syntrophobacterales bacterium
ATTTTGAACTATATCTTTTATTCTTTGAGTTTCCTTAATTACCGTTTCCATGAATTCTATTCTTTCTTCATCTGAGAGGTCATCATAAACTTCAATAAATGTTTGAGCCACCATCGAAATATTATTGAGAGGATTTCCCAACTCATGGGCTACTCCAGCTATAAGTGTTCCAATTGACGAAAGCTTTCTTGACTGGATCAAAAGTTCATGACGCGTTTGCAGCTCTTCACACATCGAATTAATTGCTGCCATTACGGAACCGAGTTCGTTGTTGGGTATAGGACCTTTTATCTTTACAAAGTTTCCTTTGGAAATGGCATTAGCTGTGCGTTCTATCCTTCTAAGACTCCGAAACATTCGGGAAAAGAAAACATAAGTGCTGATAATTGCTGTAAAAACCACAAGAACAAAGAATGTCAGTAGGGTTCGTTTTGAGGCAGAGATAATTCTATTTACATTGTCTCTCTCTATTTTTATTATATCTTCCGAGAAAAGGCGCAATTTCCTCCCGGCTTCTCTTATTGCCTTAGCGTCGTTTGTCGTTTCGATTTGTTGAATGGATTGTTCATATTGTTTCAAATATAATTTTAATTTCTTAAAGTTTTCCTCTCCGATTGCCTTTATTATGCTGGGTTTTAGTTCTTCTATAACGGAATAACTTTCCTCAATTTGTTTAGTTATGTTTTGCAATGCAAGCTTATCCTTGTATAAAAAATAATTCTTTTCGGAAATTCGCATTTTTAAGAAAGAAGCATTGAGATTATCCGCTATTTCTATAAACCGCATTTTTGCCAGCATAAGATCAAATTCTCTATAGGAAAAGGCCGCAACGAGGATTATACATATTATGCCTAAGGTATTCCCCAATACAATCTTATGAGCCAATTTCATTTTGAGATAAGCTGCCTGTCTATATTGTTTTTATGCCTTCACTAAATAGGCACAATATTGATCCGTACCTCTTTTATTTCAGGAATTTCCATTAATATACTTCGAATATCATCCGTAATTGCTTCCTGTTGTCTGATACTCCGTTGAAGATGAACTGTCACAATGCCACTATCTGCAGTAACTTCTATATCAGAGTAGAAGTTCATAAGGTCCGATTTAACTTTTGTTGCAAGATATTCGTCCATCAAGATTTTTTTTACTTCATCAGTTATTTGGAAAGATGGTAATTTCGCGGTATCTATTATTTTTTTCACAGCATCATCTATTGATAATCTTCCTATGACAATCCCGAGGTCATATTCTTTAATATCCCATGGATCTCTACCGTGAAAAAACATTGCCCATTTTTTTCTGTCCCTATCGAATTTTTCTATATTTTTCCTCGCTTGTTCTTCCGAGATCTTCAACTTCTTTACCATCTCCCTTACACGCTCTTCTATTGTCGCAGACACTAGCACTCTTAAAATATTAGGAATCCCTTTCAGAAGAAAAGTGCCAACAAAATCATGATAAACAAGATTATCTTTAATAGCGTACTCCAATAGAGCTGAACGTATATATGTAATATATTTTTTCTTTTCGTAGGTAAAACGATCCAAGATAGAAGGTCCTTTTTCAATAGTATCTTTCAGCCATTTTTCTGGTATCCCGTACTCTTCAGCTGCTAAACTAATAACTTCTCTCGATATACAGTTATAATTTAATTCCTGTGCTACTCTTTCTGCGACGGTCCTACCATGACTGTAAGACGCTCTAGAAATTATAATAATAGCCACGGTGCCCTCCATATATTCTAAATTGCCACTTTATGATGCAGGTACTAACCCAAGTAATCCGATTATTACCACTATCCCACAACCGATAGCCAATAGTCCGTAAAAAATTTCCTTTTCTTTAATAAGCGTTGCGCCGCACAAAAGTAATCCTGGAATAACAGGAAATACGCCAAGGGATATTCCTAGCGCCGTAAGGCCGTCACCAGTGGTTAAATGAGACAAATACCAATGCCCATTAGGCAAGGAACCTGTAGCGCCTTTCCATATTTCGGCCACCGACTTCCCTTGCCAGATAGCTGATATCCAGTAAGATACTGGAACATAATTATGTCCCAGGAAGGATAGCACTGACCCTATGACAACCACTACACAAGCAAATAAAAGCCCCCAATAAACGATTTCACCGTAAATTATCCCAGCCAGCGAGTCTTTCCTGGTATCTTGCATCGTTGTTTCCTCCTTACTATATGATTGGAATATCAATTCCAATTATTTCCTCTAATCCTCTCAGCACTAGCTTTACGCAGGATACAAGAAGTATGGCGATTAAAACTTTCCTTACAAAACTGGCCCTTATGTTTATTAACAAATGCGCTCCTAGAATTCCTCCCACCACCTGCCCCAGCATCCACGGCGCAGCAAAGACAGCAATAAGAGCCCCGTAAGTAATGTACGTCCAGATAGCTGTCGCATTACTAATAGCCAATAGTACTCCACTACAGGCTGCGGCAACTTTAACCGGTGCCATCATGACAAGGTTCAGCGTACCTGTTAAAAAGGCACCGCCACCCAGACCGAAAAAGCCTGCTATGAACCCGAGGAAAATAAACATTATTCCACCGGGTAATGCTCTTACCATATGATAATTGATTGTCTTTCCGAGAGATTCTTCCCAATAAGACCCATAAAGCCTAAGTTTAGCAGCTAATGGATCAATTCGTTTTGGTTCTGGATATTCTGTTTTGCCACCACCTGTGTATAAAAAGTATGCAATGGTAATCATTAAAATACCTAATGATAGCCTAACAATGCCGTCACCCACAACACCAAGAGCATCATGGAGACGAATAGCTGCAACACTACCGAGTATCGCACCTACCGTGATAGGAAAACCGCAAAAAATGACCACTTTTATATTTGCCAGCTTACTCCTCATAAATGGTCCTGTGGATATAAGTCCACTAAACATTGCAACCACAAGCCCTGTGGCCCGAATTACGAGGCTGTCAAGCGATGTAAAACCCAACATTATTGGCGTAAAAATTACTCCTCCTCCAATACCACCAATAACAGCCAAAATAGCAATAGCTGTGCTTATGAGGAACGAACCCACTATAATAAGCCAAATTGAAGTGGCACTAAGTGCCG
>JALXAE010000115.1 GCA_026992355.1 Syntrophobacterales bacterium
GATTTCTTGTCGTCAAATATTTCCATGCTTCTTTGTATGAAATGAATGGCAAAGTCTATACTCATGCCCAGTGTCAAACTGGAGAGCACTGCAACGGGCATGTCATAATCCTTGCCGATCCATCCTATTACACCATAAATGAAGCATATTGTAATACTGAGCGGTATCATAGAAAGTAAGCCCCAGAAAGCCGATCGGAAAAGAAAGGCCATCATCAGGAAAACTATTACAAAGCTTCCAAGTAAGCTTTTTAGCATACCGGCGACCATTTTATTTTGCCACACAACGTTGATGTAGGTTAAGCCCGCCCAGCGATGCCTCATTGGCACAGGTGGTGGATTCTTTTTGAAGAATTTATCGACTTCCTTGATTACGGCTTCCATATCTTTATTATCGCCGCTTTTTAGCTGAAACCACAGGTTTAGACTACGGTAGTCCGGAGTGACAAAGTGCCAGAGATCATCAGGATCGTGGCTGCCCTGGTAAGAAAGGAGACACTGAGCTACTGCATCTTTTGTGGCAGGTATTATTGCCTGTTCAGGTTTTCCTTCAAAAAGCTCCTGGTGAACTTTTTTCACAATGTCAGTCAAGGCGTTAATTTTGCCAACCAGGTGATGACCGATTAGCTCTTTTTGCAATTGTTCTACATAATTCAATACTCGAGGTGATTTAAAGATCTGAGTTTCCGCTTTTTTATCTTCAAGAAACTCCAAAATATTGTCCCATTCATCCCAGAAAGCATCATTTAGATTATCAGAAAAGGTATTCTCTAAAGACGATGCCTTCTCGTACAATTCTCGTGTGAGAGCTTTCACATCCATGGTTGACATGTATTTTTTGTATATCTGCTCTAAAGATTTTGCCAGAGTAGTGGCAATTCTACCTATGTCCTGGGAAACACTTTTGTTTTTCAAGAAATTCCTTATTTCGTTTGTTATGCGATCGTATTCGTCTTTAGTGTTTTCTGCATCTAGGACGAGATAGGCTTCGTAGGTACCTGCAAAGTGTTTGTTCAACACCTTATCTGCTACTCTTATGGGATGATTTCGGGCAAACCATTTTATTGGATTGTCGTTTATACTAATTTTTGTAATTCCTACCACGGAAAGAGCCAGTATTGCCACGGTAATGATTATGACCAGCTTGTGATGAAACAGGGTTGCTCTGCCCAGTGGAGTTAGAAACCTTTGTAAGATTCCCCCTTTTTGTGCAGAGCTATTTTTCTTTTGAGTCTTGATGCGTCTATCTGGTAAAAATATCATAACGTAAGCCGGGATCAACAGAACTGTTAATATCCAGGCAACACCAACGCCAATGGCAACGAATGCCCCAAATACGCGTACCGGAGGAATTGGTGTCATTATAAGGCTTGCGAAACCGACCATGGTTGTGAGACTCGTGTATAGCATGGGCTTAAAGAGTTCAACCATTACAGCTCTAAGTGTTCTAGCCCGATCCCTGTAACGCCCATACCAATCAAAGAACATCGAAAGTACATGAACGGAGTCCACAACGGATATAGGCATTAAAAAAATTGGAATCATTGAGCTCATTATGTGAACAGTAAAACCGAAGGCAATTAAGAGTCCCATTGTTATTATGACAGTAAGGATGGCTATTATCATGGGAGCTAAAATGAGGGTTAAGTTGCGGAAAAATAGCCACATGAGAACAAAAATGACCAGTCCCGCTAAAGGAGCGGAAGTGCCCATCTGATAAAACATTTCGTAGCCAAAGGTGTCCTCCGCAATAGGCAAACCTGTCATATAATATGATTCAGAACCTGGATTTTCCTTGTTAATTAAAGCCTTAATCCTCGTACCTACTCTGTGGGCAATCTTTTTCTCCTTTATAGGAATGTAGATTGCCAGAGCCTTGCCATCAGAGCTCACCAGAGTATCTTTCAACAGCGGGTTAGCGAGGGCTCTTTCTCTGATGTGAAGTGCTTCTTTTTGATTTGTTATTGGCTTTTGCATTAAATATTGGAATCTCACAGTACCAGGGCCTGCTTGCATAATGTCATCAATTGTGGATGGGGCAATAATGTCTTGTTTTAAAACGCCCGGTATTTGCTTTATACCCTCAGTAATTCTATATATCCTGTTGAGAATAGGGGGAGTAAATACTCCGTGTGTTTCATCTTTGTTAACGACGCCCAGAACAATCATATCCCACAAGGTAAAACGTTTTTTAACAAGGTTGTGAAAGACTCTAACAGGCTCGCTACTCGAGAGCATATTTTCTGGGTCAGTATCCACATTCATTCTAGGGATAAAAAGGCCAGTAACTATTGTGGCGATAATTGCCACAGTAAGTACTGGCCATCTCCAGCGAATGGCAAGCTCGATGAATTTTTCAGCCATCATAATCCCTCACGGTATTAAGAGGTTAGTTGGTATGGGGTGCGTCAGAACGAAGAAGGTCTTATTCTATGCGAGAGCAACATACATTTACAAATTCGGAAAGTTTTGAAAAATATTCATCTCCCCCGATAATATAAGTATCATTATGACCAGCACCTCTCACCAGGTAATAATACTTTCGGGCTTTCGTCAGAGAGTAAAGCTTTTCACTCATACCAACTGGAATAGTATAATCGTATTGGCCATGCACGAAAAGAACCGGTACCGTGACATTTCTTATCCACTCTATCGTATTGTATGCGTCTTTCAAGCTTAACTTCGAATGTATGGGAAGGGAATACATTTTCATCATGTCCATACTGGAAGTAAAGGCCGCTTCCAAAATCAGTCCACCACAGGAGTATCGGGAGGCTATGTATGTTGCAAGGGCACTTCCCAGGGAACGTCCGAAGAGTATTAAATCACGAGGCAAAATCCCCATTGTTTCAATAAGATGGAAATAAGCTGCTTGGGAATCTTTAAATGTTCCGGCTCTCGAAATTGTTCCTTCACTCTTTCCATATTCTCTGTAATCAAAAATGAAGACATTCACCCGAAGTTTTTTGTGCATTACCGACACATTATGGGCTCTATCGCCGATGTTTCCAGCATTTCCATGGAACCATAGAACTGTTGTCCGGGTTTCACTATAAGGTACCCACCAGCCATGGAGCTTAACCCCGTCGGATGTGGTAAAGTAGACATCTTCATAATCAAGCTCGTAATCTGCCGGTGTTTCCAGAATGGTTTTTTCAGGAAAAAAAACGATGCCCTTTTCCGACATAGTTAATGGCTCACTTGGTGGGTGAATTATTTTGGGCCAGTTTATGGCTAATACGGTTTAGGTAAAGTTTGATTGTAAAATCATCTGGCAAAAGACCATCAGCAGCAAGAGCTTTTTGAAGTTTTTCCACAGCTTCCTTATCGTTATCCATTTTTTGAAGAATTAGGGCCTCATTCCAATAGATTTCTCTCGACCACTCAGAAGGTGCAATATTTTCAAGTTTTTTCCACAAACTGAGGGCTTCTTTGTAATCACCCTTTTGCTTATAAGCAGTAGCCAGATGTTTGAGGGCAACAGGATACAATGGACTGTTGTGTTTTATGTCAGCCAAAAGCTTTTTACATTCTTTGATAGCTTCGTCCCATTTTCCCTTTTTTATTAATAGGGCAACCTCATCAAGAGCAGCAATCTTCGTTAATGGATGTCCCGAATAGTTTTTTAGAAACTTTTGAAGATTTTCTTCCAGCCTGTTATCGTCCAACGACCTATAGTTTTTTACGGAGATATAGTAGGCATATGCAGCCTGTTCATTTCGGGAGTTAGTATATCTAACATATGCCCACATTAAAGCGCTTATGACCAGAAACATTCCGCAAAATGCAATAACCCATCTGACGTTTGCCTTAATGAAATTGATAAACTGTTCCGTTAGAGTTTCTACTTCTTCCGGCTTCAGAATTTTCTTTTTTCTTTTAATTTTTTTCCCCGCCAACTTAATTCCTCCAAGCTCTCTGGTTTAAAGTTCGACCATTCTCTTACAAAGGCAGGGTCTGTCAGTCAAGCCAGATAATTTCTGACAATGGAGCGAATAATTGAAGTGGTGGAAAATTCTCGAAGTAATTTAGCTCTATAAACCCTCCCACCATAGCTTTCGACAAATTCTTTTCCAACTATATCGTTTAGACTCCAATCTTCGCCTTTAACGATAACGTCTGGCTTGATAAGCTTTATAAGCTGAAGAGGATCTGGAGTGTTGAATATTGTTACATAATCCACGCAATGCAGCCCTGCTACCAGTTCACTTCTTGCGTATTCTGGCAGTACTGGTCGTTGATCTCCTTTTATCAAGCGTACAGATTTATCGGAATTTACCCCTACAATAAGAACATCTCCCTGCCCCTTTGCCTCTTCCAGATATCTTAGATGACCCAGATGAAGAATGTCAAAGCATCCATTCGTAAACACTATTTTAAAACCCTGCTTTCTGAGTCTGTTGCATAGAACAGAGATTTCCTTTTGAGAAAGAATCTTTTCACGAGCTCTTTTTATGCTCATATTCCGGTAACTTATTAAACTTATTAATCATATCCGTTATAAATTGTTTCTGTTTTTTTATATCGTTTTTAGGCATTCCTTGATACAGTTTTAAATGATCACTTTCCAGACCATCAATAAGCCCTTCTTCAAACATCCGAATCCAGAACAAAAGGCTTTCTGTAATGGTGTATTCATTGGTCAGTATTTCTCCAGGGTCCTCAATAAAAATCTTTCCTTGAAATATTTTTCTCAGCTCTTTTAAAGCCTCGCGACCGAGGCCATGTCTTTTGGGCCCCAGAATTTCAATATAATAAAGAGTTATGTCACGCGTTCCTTCCTTGTTTAAGGCAATGCTCAGATAGCCTTTAAACTTTTGTGGCTTTTCAAAGGCCACTATTTCCATGGAGCCGTATCCTTTAAGGATTGTCAGCAATTCTTTATAGGTAAAATTTCCGAAAGCTGCTTTCCAAATTATTCCTTTCCACTCGATTTCCGCCACTAGTAAGAACCTCCATTCACTTTCCACATGCCAATCTGATATCGCATGCACTTCCCCTGATGCGTCTCTTCGGTACTTTACTGTTTGCCATTTTCCTTGCTGTTTCAACTGCTGATCTTAAGGTAGGCAACCAATCATCCACACAGGAGTGTATGGATTCCTCATTTGTGGGACATATCTGGAAGGAGCTTAATGGTGGGTCTTTCTTCGAGCAGTCCCTGCTCTCAAAAATTACAACTCAGTACCGTTTTCCTTTCTTTAATATTACCGTGTAAAATCCAAGTTCATTTAATTCGGGGCATTTTTTGTGAAACAGCTCGAGCAGCGCTCGCATATCTTCCATCAATAACTCCCCTTAGCAGATTACAATGATCCAGCCGGTAAACTTTCAAAACCTTCCTGTCTTAATGCCTCAAACAGAGCAATTCCAACCGCTGTGGATAGGTTTAGGCTTCTAACTCTTTCTCTGTCGATAGGAATACGAAGTGTGGGGTACAAATTACTTTCCAGTAATGCTGGTGGTAGTCCTCTGGTTTCAGACCCAAACACAAGACAATCTCCAGGTTCGAATGAAAATCGGCAATAATCAATAGAACCCCTGGTAGAAAAAAGGAGGCAACGCTTCGGTTTAACCATTTCTAAAAAGTGGGAAAAAGATTTATGCATATGTAGCTCCACATAGGGCCAGTAATCTAATCCGGCTCGCTTAAGGTACTTATCTGTTAGCTGAAATCCAAGCGGTTCGATTAAATGAAGGGGAGTTCTCGTTGCCGCACAAGTCCTAGCAATGTTTCCAGTATTTTGCGGAATTTCCGGTTGAAAAAGAACAACCCTATACATCTACGCTTTTACCCTTTGGGACAACCAAAATAAAACCGTGAAACGAGTAGCACAATATGAAAGAAAAGGCAACAGAGCATGACTTCTATTATGGGAGAAAATAGCGAATAACCCGTTAATGATTATTTTTAAAGGAAGCATGAAATAAGTTACAATTGGACTACAATGAAGTTTATAAAATAAATAGGAGGAATGATAATGTATAAAAAACTCATAATATTTATTACATGCTTGTTCATACTGGGTTGTTATGAGGTTAATCCTCCTTTAACAGTTGATCCCAATATTCCAGGTTCAGCACCTAAGCTAATAGATTCGTTTGTAGTTCCTGCTAGCTGGTCGGGTAAGATTCTTCCGATTTTTGTTGAAGTCTCCGATAGCGATGGAGATCTTGCCGGATTTCGTGTAGAAGTATCCCAGTTGGGTGGAAACATGTACGATAAATATTTTGTTCCCTTGAAAAATCAGGATAGATCTTATGCGAAAGGATATCTGTCCATGGAAATACCAAAACTTGATGAACCTGAGTATTTGAGGCTAAATATTTATGCTGTTGACAAAACTGGAAGGCGAAGCCGTGTGGTAACTCATAACGTATCATTGGATTTCGGAAAAATTTCTAAGGCTAAAATTCCTCCCAAATGGAAAGATGCTCTGAGGAATCATTTGGGTCATATTTTCTTCGAATTTCAGTTCGAACGAGAAGGAAGTTCCAGTTTACTGATTAGAAGATAACTGAAATTGAGAGGTGCTTATGCCTTATTGTTT
>JALXAE010000116.1 GCA_026992355.1 Syntrophobacterales bacterium
ACTGGATAGCATACAGTAATTTAAGGATGTGCGTATTCCCGGTACCGTTATCTCCGATAAACAGGTTGATACCAGGTAACAGATCAACTGTGAAATCAGCAAAGCAGGTGAAATTTTTTATTTCTAATCTGTCAATCATGATTGCATCCTTTACAACAATAGTAAGATCACCGGTCAACCAAGCTACCAGTTACGGGGTCTACTTTTTTATTTTTTCGAGTGTATTCATAAGGAATACTGCAACACTGGTAACCAATCCATATAACACGATTAATTAAGCGATCTTGTTCATCTCCAAATTGAATACTTTTGCTGTTTTTTCGAGCAAAATCTTTTAAAGCACATCCCTACTCTTTACCTTTCCCTATATGAGACAACTTGGGGTACTCCGCTCTGATTGCTTTGAAAAATTCTTTCCCAGATGCCACCCCATCCACTGCCTTTTCTATTTTTTCCGGGGTGATGCCAGAATCGCTTTCATCATTATCAAGAGTACAAACAACTTGAGCCAATTCGCCTAATGAAAAATTCCCCAATTCAAAATCAGGTTTTGAAACAAAAAACATCCCGCAAATCTCATCATCTTCCGCCGCCTTTTTGACAGCTCTGAGATTATCGGAAACATCTCCATCAAGTAGTATCACACTGAAGGTCTTAGCTTTTATGTCATTTCTCAAACTTTCCCTGAACGAAACACCTTTACCGTGTTTTTCAACAAAATTACCACGCAGATTGATCACCATAACAGAGCTGTTTCCAGAAAATTCCGACTCAAGAGCCTCATATTCCGTATCTCCTTCAACATAAATGTTCAGCCTGATACCGTAATCCAATCCAAATCGCCTGAGAAATTGATTTGCTACAACCCGATCACCATCAAGTACCCTGGTATTTCCCTGGAGCGTTATTTTTGCGTCAGGGTAGACTATCCCATATCCACATTCGTCTTCTTCAGGATAATCCCTATCAAAAGCAATTTCCAAGCTCCTTCGTAAGCACTCAGCCATAGTCAAAAAGCATACTGATAAGGCAATATGTCCCTTGAGCTTCAACCGTTCTGATGCGGACATCAACCGTATAATCAGATGCAAGTCCTTGTTTGAATCGACTGTTTCTGCATCGCGACAAATTTCACCATGAATGTCTAATATTTCTTTTTCACCAATCAACTTAAATAATTCAGTTATTTCCCCACCAAGTTTTTGCAACTTTTCTTGTATTTCCTCAAAGTTACTGTTCCCGACATGCAAGACTCTATTAAAAATGAAATTATGAACAGCTGGCTCAGAAATCACGCATAATGCTGCAAAATCATTCCATTTATTGACGCATTCGTTCCACGATGTTCCTGAAGTCAGATTCTTTCGAATTTCTATGTGATAAGATGTCATTTGCTGGAAGGCATCTTTATATTGCAAGGTCTGGAAAGGGAATGGAGAAAACTTCAGATGTTTTTGAAGGTGCCAAACTACATAGCAACGAAAGGGATGGAAAAATAATTTAATTTCGAAAGGGTACTTTTTTATATTTTGAAATGCATCTTCATAGCCATCTGGCTTGGACTCAATACATCTACAGTCGCTATAGGTATATTCACCTCCTTTTTCGTCTAAAAGGGTTATACCTTCTTGTTCTATTAATTGGGTTGATTGGATGATATCTGCACGAACAAATCCCAGGTACCAAAGATTGACCAAATGCTCCTTGTTGACCGTTACTACTTTAGTATCATTGAGTAATTTTATAAATTCACTTTCATTTAGCAGGGAGAGTTGGCGACACTTTTCCAATTCAATTTTCAGATTAATCTCTGAAATCTCTTTTATAAAATCGTAACTATTCAGCGAAAATAATGG
>JALXAE010000117.1 GCA_026992355.1 Syntrophobacterales bacterium
TCTACACCAACAAACTCAAGAAGATTTTTTAACAGGGCAAATTTTCGCCTGGCATAGTAATTACCTTCAATATAATGACAGTCTCCTGGATGACAGCCGGATACCCATACTCCATCCGCTCCCTTACGCAATGCCTGGAGTATAAATTTAGGGTTCATTCGCCCGGAACAAGGGACTCTTATGATCCGGATATTCGGAGGCTGCTTTAATCTACTGACCCCTGCAAGGTCAGCCGCTCCATAAGAACACCAATTGCACAGGAAAGCCAATATTTTCGGTTCCCAATCGGCCATCTTAATTACTCCTTTTTATGCATACTCTATCATAGAGAAAATATGAGCATCGTCGAAACCGAGAAGATGTATAGCACCTGAGCGGCATGAAGCTACGCATAAGCCACATCCTTTACAGAGAGCTGAGTTTATTTCGGCTTTGCCCTTGTCGTTGAATCTTGGAGCCGAAAACGGACAGATGCTTACACATGTTCCACAGCTGCTACATAGGCTCTGGTCGGTTTTCGCCACTGTTCCTGCAAATTTGATTGTTTGTTTCGTCAAAATAGTGGCAGCTCTTGATGCTGCGGCCTTTGCCTGGGCTATACATTCGTCTATGGATTTCGGATAATGAGCCAATCCGCAGATAAAGACCCCGTCTGTTGCAAAATCTACAGGGCGAAGCTTTGCGTGGGCTTCTACAAAAAAGCCATCTTCATTCAATGGAACCTTAAATAACTGGGCAATTTTCTCATAATTTCCAGGAATGATAGCAGCAGCCAATGTTATTATATCTGGCTTCAACATAATAGGTCTCTTCAGGATATGATCTATTACTTCAACTCTCAGGCTTCCATTGCTGATGGAAACCTTAGGTTTGTTTTCAAAGTCGAACCTTATAAAAATAACCCCCTTTTCTCTAGCTTCGAGATAAAGTTGTTCTCTCTCTCCATAACTTCTCATGTCCCGATACAAAACGAATACATCAATATCGGGATTTATACGTTTTAATTCCAAAGCCGCTTCAAGCGTATGTGTGCAACAAACTCGGCTGCAGTAAGGTCTCTCCGGTTCTCTTGAACCTACGCATTGGATGAACACGGCAGATTTTATCGATTTTAAATTTTCACTTTTTAACTTGAGCAGATTATCAAGTTCGAGGTGAGTCATTATTCTGGGGTCTTGCCCATAACAGTATTCAGAGGGTTTTAATTCCTGGGCGCCTACAGCTATAATTGCAACCCCGTGCTCAATTTCCTGTCGTGCGCCGTTGTTGGTAATTGTGGTTTTGAAGTTTCCTACGAACCCATCTACATCTACAACTTCACTGGAAGTATGTGTTTCTATCATATTGTGGTTTTTGATGTCTTCTGTAAGCATATTGACAAAGGAGGCTACATCTTCACCTGTCCATGTTTTATAAAGCCTCAGTGCTGTGCCACCAAGCTGCTCACTTTTCTCTACCAGATGGACCTTATAACCCTGATCCGCAAGAGTTTTTGCCGCAACCATTCCAGAAATTCCACCGCCTACGACCAAAGCCGTTTGATTGACTTCAAGTTCCGGCTCTTCCAAAGGCTCCAGGAGAGCCACCTTAGCAACAGCCATCCGAACAAGATCCTTTGCCTTTTGAGTGGCGGCCTGAGGATCGTCACTGTGAACCCATGAATCCTGATTTCGAATGTTTGCCATTTCAAAGAGGTATTTATTCAAACCTGCTGCTTCCAGGGTTTCCTGGAACAGGGGCTCATGAGTCCTGGGTGTGCAGGCAGCAACTACTACACGATTGAGATTGTGCTCTTTTATTGCGTCCCTCATGAGTGCTTGAGTATCCTGTGAACAGGTATAGAGATTATCGGCAACATATTCAACATAGGGAAGGGTTTTGGCATATTCTTTTACTTCGTCAACATTAACCACTCCGGCAATATTGATTCCGCAACGACAGACAAAAACCCCTATTCTAGGGGGATCATTGAAGACATTTATCTGAGGAGGAACCTCCCTTTTACGAATTAATGAACCCCTGGCAGGACTGAGCAAAACTCCGGCGTCGGCTGCTGCAGCACTTGCTTCCATGACTGACTGTGGAATGTCCTTGGGGCCCTGGAAAGCACCACACACAAAAACTCCAGGCCTATTTGTTTCCGTTGGTTGAAATGCGCTGCGATTACAAAAGCCATTGTCGTTTAATTCGACCCCAAGACGCTCTGCAAGGTCCCGGATCTCATCGGTTATTTCCAGACCAGTTGATAAAATAACCATGTCGAAGGGTTCTCGAAGTATTTCCCCATTCTCTGTTATGTAGGATATCTCAAGTTCGTTACTTCCGGGAAGGACATCCACACTGTGGACCCTTGAACGTATAAACCTCACACCATGTTCTTTCTCTGCTTTTTCGTAATATCTCTCAAAATCTTTGCCGTGAGTTCTCATGTCCATAAAAAATATTGCAGTATCCAGGTCTTTTCCTACGTGTTCCTTGGCAATCACGGCCTGTTTAATGGCATACATACAGCATACCGCCGAACAATACCCATTATCACAATGGTTTATGTCTCTTGAGCCGACGCACTGAAACCACGCTATTTTCTTCGGCGGTTTGTTATCCGATGGTTTGACAACATGACCCATAGTAGGACCTGATGCAGAAAGAAGCCTCTCAAATTCAAGAGAAGTGAGTACGTTTGAATGATGAGCATAAAGGTAGGTATCAAAATCATAGGGGTTGAACGATTTAAAACCGGGAGCCAGGATCAGAGACCCTACCTTAATCTCTTCGATTCTTTCCTTGTCTTCATGAAAGACGGCTTCAGCCTGGCAAACCCTTTCACAGCCTTTACAGTTTAGTTTACCGGTGATTTGCAGGCATGTCTCTTCATCTCGAACAGCTTTCAGTGGTACGCCTTGTGGATATCTTATGTAGATAGATTTTCTATAGGACAGATTTTCATTGTATTCGCTAGGTACCAGAATTGGACAGGTGTTTATTCTTGAAATAGCATCTTCTGGGCACGCTTCAATACAGCTCCAGCAGCCGGTACAGTTGAAAACATTATAAAGAGGTTTTTCACAGTTGCAAGCCATTGCCTGTTCAAAAGAACAGACCATGTTTATTATCCGTAAATTGCTGGCATCAATATCACCCTTTTCCTCCATTTTCCTAATAGCCCTGACTTCGCAACCTCTCAGTATTGCCGCAATTTTTAAGTCAGGACGTTTTTTGAGCATGAGCCGTAACGTTTTTGCTAGATTATATTTGGGTGCTCCCTCTAGGATGGTTGAAAATAAAGGCGCTACAGGTGAGGCGAATTTCGTTTCTACTTCGAGATACGCGAGTTCTTCCGGGCTTTTAAAAACATACGGGCCAATCTGTTCACCTCGAGAACGAAGCCCTAAGACACCGTAAAATCCTTCTTCCAGAGCTTTAGCTGCTTCTTGCTGTATTTGCTCTTTGACAAGGTCTTTCATATTGTTTGGCTCCCCATCAATTTTCTTTTCGCAAATTTACCGCTGTAACCTTGAGTTCTGGTATCTTTGCTATTGGATCAAGATATTTGTTATCGGTGAGTTCATTAACAGCGCATTCGACAAAATGCATAGGGACGAAAACAATTCCTTTTTTTATTGCTTTAGAGATTCTTGCTTGAACCTTGATTGTCCCTCTTCGGGAACTTATTGAGACCACGTCCCCGTCGTGTATTCCAAGTATTTTAGCATCTTCTTCGTTTATATCGACAGTACCTGTAGGCACTTCTTTATTGAGAGACTCAATTCGTCTGGTAACACTTCCAGAGTGCCAGTGAAATGGAACTCGGCCGGTTGTTAGTATAAAAGGATAGTTTTCATCTGGCAGCTCATGAGCTTCCTTGTGATCTACCGCGAAAAATTTGCCTTTTCCTCTGGGAAAACCGTCCTTGTGGAGATAGGGGGTTCCGGGATGGGTTTCGTCGGGGCAAGGCCACTGTAAGCTCTCGCCCTTTCTCAATCGTTCGTAGGTTATACCCCTATACTGAGGGGTTACTTCTCGAATTTCTTTCATTATTTCTTCGGGAGACGAAAAATCAAAACCATTCGAGGTCATTGCATTGGCCAGCATACATATAATTTCCCAATCGGCTCTGGCCTCACCTACCGGATCAACGGCTTTGTTTACCAGTTGAACCCTTCTGTCGGTGTTGGTAAAGGTACCGTTTTTCTCTGCAAAGGTTGCTGCCGGCAGGACAAAATCTGCGAGTTGTGCAGTTTCTGTAAGAAAAATGTCGATAACAACAAGAAATTCCAGATTTCTTAAGCCAGCTTTTACATGATTCAGATTTGGGTCTGTAACGGCTGGATTTTCTCCCATTATTAGCATCGCTTTTAAGTTGCCCTCATAGGCTGCATTGGTCATTTCAGTGAGAGTAAGCCCGACATTCGGCGGGAGAGTAACTCCCCATAGAGCTTCAAATTCCTTGCGAGCCAATTCGTCGGTTACTGGTCGATATCTTGTTAACACATTGGGAAGGGCGCCCATGTCACAGGCTCCCTGAACGTTGTTCTGACCCCTTAGCGGATTAACTCCTGTAGATGGACGACCAACATTACCGGTTAGCATGGCTAAGTTCGCGATAGTCCTCACGTTGTCCGTACCGCTTATGTGTTGAGTTATCCCCATTGCGTAGAAAATCATAGCTTTTTCAGAAGAACCGTACATGAGAGCAGCTTCTTCAATGAGCTTTGGATCAACCCCTGTAACTTCACTTACTGTATTCAAGTCAAAGTCCCTAACCTTTTCTATAAATTCGTCGAAGCCTTCCGTACGGCTGGATACAAAATCCATGTCAGCTAAATTCCTGTCTATTATCACTTTGGCAATACCATTAAACAGGGCGATGTTTGTGCCCGGTTTTATTGGAAGATAGAGATCAGCAAATTGACTTATGGGTACTTTCCTGGGATCAATGACAATTAATTTAGCACCTCTTTCTTTTGCTTCCATCATCCAGGCGGAAATTATGGGGTGCTGGCTGGTGGGATTACTGCCGGTAATCAGCATGCAATCGGTATCAGGGATTTCCGGTATGGAATTTGTCATTGCTCCTGCACCGAAGGATGCTGCGAGACCTGATACTGTTGATGAGTGGCACAGCCTGGCACAATGATCGATGTTATTTGTTCCAATCACTGCCCTTGCAAATTTCATCATGAGGTAATTTTCTTCATTGGTGCATTTTGCGCTAGAGAGGATACCAATAGCATCCGGACCATAGGACTCTTTTACGTGTTGTAATCTGCTTGCAATTTCCTTGATCGCCTCATTCCAATTTATTTCAACAAACTTCCCGTTTACTTTTTTTAACGGTTTTTTGAGCCTTTCAGGATGAGAAACGAATCTGTGAGCATTACGACCTAAAACGCATAACCTGCCCCTGCTTACGGGATGCTCTTTAGCTGGGGAAACCCCAACAATTTCGTTATCAACAACTTCCAGGTACAGATTGCAGCCGGTTCCACAAAAGGGGCACGTGGTGAGTATCATATCAAACCGCATAGTCCATCCTCCTTACCTGGTTCCTTACCTTGGTTGCGAAGTTTTTGATAACATTTTTAAGTTCATCGTTCAGACCGGGAACCAGGTCGAAAACCCTTTCAGGCGGAAAGTATTGAGTAATATCCTGCAGTGTTTTGAGTGGGATGCGGACGGGGCAGGTAGACTCACATTCGCCGCAAAGGACACAAGTATCCAGCACGTGATAAGCTCTTAAGAGATGAAATGCTGGATATTGCGGAGGAATTTCAGCCTTTCTGACCCATCTGTCGAAGGCAAGTTCTTCAGGAGGTTCGAGATATACGGGGCACATTTCAATGCAGCCGTAGCATTTTATACATTTTTTAAACTGTTCCTCCCAAAAGTTCATTCTTTCATTAACAGACATTCTTAGAATTTCCTGCAGCAACGAAGGATTTTCGACGGACGCAGCCTCATTCAATGCTTCTTTTATGCGGTTAAAAGAAATATTGGTCATCGCCGGGGCTTCAGGGTTTTCGGAAAGGCAGGCTCTTACACATTCTCCACAATGTATACATGCCGCTTCATCAATGTGAATCCTGTCAACCCACAACAATCCGTCCTTTTCCTTCGGTTTGTGATACTCGTTTATGAGCACACCTGAACAGTCGCCACAGCCTGTACACTTCTCTATATCCACGTATCTTGGTTTTCTGCGGATCGATACAGTGAAATTTCCTGCTTCCCCAGCAATATTTTCTACTTCAGCATAGGTTATAAGCTCAATATTAGGGTGCCGGCCGACCTCGACCAGTTTTGGCGATATAATTCACATAGCACAGTCGTTGGTCGGAAATGTCTTATCTAACTGTGACATTACTCCGCCAATACATGGCTCTTTTTCGACCAGATATACAAAATAACCCGAATCTGCAAGATCCAGTGCTGCTTGCATTCCTGCTATTCCGCCACCTACTACTAAAACGGAACCTGTAACTTTATCGCTCATAGGTAACACTCCTTTTTATAATCAGCCATAGGCTTTTGCTATCCCCTCACATACTACTTGTTAAAACCTTAATTACCTTCTTTACCTCAAAAGGTCTAGTGCTTGTGAACACAATCACGCATTACTTTTCCTACATATCCTGTTTGATTTAATTTTACCACGTTTTGGGTAAATAAAATAATCTACTATTGCAAGTCAAGCTCAACGTTCAGCATTTAGGTTACATGAACCACGAATTTAGATCTGATAGTGAATGTACTTCGCTGGAATATCTTAAGAAACTAATGTGAACATTTTAGGAAGCATTTTGCACACCCAAGCGTACATGCTCCTCAAAAAACCCAAACAAAACAATTCTTATCATCTTACTCCGTCATTTGGATTCATCATCTTTTTTATTACCCCCTTCCAAAGAATTATGATTCCGGTTATGCCGAAAATAATACTAAGACCCATCAGGGCTCTTTCATATTTTGTGAGAGAGAAAGGAAAATGTTTCTTGTTTGATTTCCCCGATTCTGGCTTCATAGCCTTGTCCACTGGTATTAAAAGCTCCAATCTATGCCCCATTTCATCATTTACCACAACTTTCCATTTGCCCGGGGCATCTGGAAAAAAACAAAAACGGCCGTTTCTGTCGGTTCTGCCTATCTGGAAGGGCAGTTTGGAGGCAGGAGCCAATACCTCCACGCTCGCATAGCTCATTGGTTCACCAGTAGTATATTCAGCAAGTATTGTGATGCCACCTGTTCCAACCTGGCCTTGTACCCCATGTGCAAAGCAAAACACGGGATAGACTGTGACAAAAAGGAGAAATGTGGTTACAGATGCCAGAGGCAATTCTTTCCCCCTTTCTTAATTTAACCTCAAGCAAC
The DNA here is from genome assembly GCA_026992355.1 of Syntrophobacterales bacterium. GTDB lineage: Bacteria > Desulfobacterota > Syntrophobacteria > Syntrophobacterales > Thermodesulforhabdaceae > JALXAE01. The sequence goes on from JALXAE010000117.1 coordinate 7,369, forward strand.
AGCAAAAGAGCTTACAACACCTTAGAGCTACATTCCAAATGTCAAAGTAGATGTGAATGAATATTCGTCTGCTTTTTCTTTATTTTCGTATGGCAGAGAGTCTTTTGCCTTGATAAGCCACTGGCCTTTTTTCAGAAGCTTTATTTTTGCAACACCATTTTTGTCAGTACGAGTTGTCCAGGCAAAAGTGTCTTTATACTGGCTAAATCCGGCGTAAGTAGCATAAAGCCATGTCCTTATAGGCTTCCCGTCGAGGATAACTTTAACCGGTAGTAGATCTCCCGGCCTAAGTCTAGCCGGGTTCATAAGAGGAATAATTTGATAGCGATAAGGTAGTTTACTATTAAGAACATCGTCTGTTGGGGAGCCTACATTGATGATTGCTTTTGCAACCATTTCAGACCAATACGAATGAACTACATTCGTCAGCTCATTTTTTGGCTTGTAGAAATAACCTTTAACGGTCTTGGTAACAAATGTCCGAATTGAAAGGACGGCAATGTATGTTCCCGGCTGCTGAAAGGTCATTGTTATGGGTTCCACACCTCGTTTCGCCTTGGGTTTAAGCTTTAAGGGGATCTGTTTGTTGTGTGGACCGAATATAACAAGGTTCATTTTGTTGACCATCTCGAGTCTCGGTTCGCTGTCCTGAGGAAATTTATGGCCCCAGCCAATGTAAATCTTGACCCTCTCACCGACTTTCGGATTGTATTTATCCACCGTCAACCACAGATAATGAGCCCGAACGGAAGTTGCAAGGGTTAGTGTTGCAAAAAGAACTAAGGAAAATACTGCTGTCAACAATGATGTTTTTTTCATTTTTTAAACTCCTTTCCGATTATCTTAAAAATTTATCTTTAAACGGCAAAACCATGTAGGTCCCCACCAATCTTTGTCAGGCTCTCCGTAGTCGGAGTTTGATAAGTTATTGCCTTCAATGGAAAGTGAAGCGAACCTGGTAAGTTGCTTGGTAAGTTTTACATTGAACAGAAAATAGTCATCGGTTTCCTTGGTATTTGCTTCGTTCTTATACATCTTGGTTACATACTGGGTGCCAAAGGTAAAACTGAGATCCCACGGTTTGTACTCATAAGTTATCTGGGCTGTAAAATTGTGATGGGGGCAATAAGTAAGTTCGTTGTGAGTCTGTTTGTCTTCGGTGTCCAGAAATGTATAACCTAGGTTGACGGAAAGTCCCCGGCCTATTACCGTGTTAACGCCAACTTCAATACCCTGCGTATATGCTTCTGAAATGTTTTTACTGACTTTAACCGGCATACCGTCTATTGTTTCGGTGGACTCTACCCAGACGACCTTGTCTTTGATGTCGTTTCTGAAAAGAGTTACTGTTAAAAGAGACCTGCCCGATATCTCCTGTTCAATACCTAATGAGTATCCCCACGCCTTTTCTGCATTGAGGTTGGGATTTGATTTGTACCAGTATGAGCCATGCTGAAAGGGTTCGTCGTAGTAAAGCTGGCGGATGTCTGGAGACTTGAAGCTACGCCCAACTGAGCCGCGAAGTCTTGTGTTATCTGTGAGTTCGTACATTACATTAAATCTAGGGCAAAATTCTGTGCCGTACTTGGAGTGATGATCTAACCTGCCCCCCAAAACCACGCTGAGAGGTTTCCAGACAACAAATCTGGCTTCATCCTGAAAATATCCACTTATAGTATCAATAGTCTTATGTGAGAGGTTATAATCCAGTTTTTCCTGCAGATACTCCACTCCAAATGTTCCGACATGTGCCTTAAAAAATGGCTTTGTGTAACGGACAGCGACATCCGTATAGTACATATTCCCATTTCTAGGGGTATAACCCGATGGCGTTCCGTGTTCTTCGGTGTCAAAGTGCCAATCGTAATAATAGCCTTGCAACTGGAGTGTAGATTCGTCTTCAAAACTGACTTTTATCTCAGGAGCTACTCTGATTTTATATTCGTCAGAGTACCTAACAGTATCTTTCGTCAGATATTGTCTTTTTCTATCTTTATCTTCACCTGCCAGTTTTAATAGGAAATTTAAGCTCTTGGTTAAGTCATATGAAAGTTTTACATCAACCCGATCTCTGTCGTATTTTTCATTTCTCGTGCTTTTAAAGCCGTATTCTCCCATCTCGGATTTTTCTTTGGAAGCATTGATGAATACTCCAAAGGCACCTACTTTGGTGCCACCGTAAAGTGAATAAATTTGCGTGTCGTGGCTTCCATAAACCGCTTGACCTCCCCATATTGTTCTGTCAGGTACGGGCCTTGTTATAATATTGACAACGCCAGCCATTGCATCACTACCATAGAGTGCAGAAGCGGGGCCTTTTACTATCTCGATTCTTTCGATCATTTCTAGGGGAACTTGATTGAGCCCGTAGCCATATTCGCCCATTCCTCCACCTTTAACTCGTTGACCATCGACCAGCATGAGAGCGTAACCGCTGTTGAAGTCCAGTCCCCTCATCTTGGTCCTCCAGCCTGATATTCCGGGAACATTTTCGGTCCTTACGAACATCCCCGGTATGTTCCGTAATAGGTCGGTTATCGTTAAAGCTGTTGATTGTTCAATTTCGTCTTTTGTGATAACAATTGTTTCAATAGGTACATCTTTAAGCATGTGCGGTGTTTTGGTGGCTGTGACTACTATTTCTTCCAGCTTAAATACTTTGTCGTTTCCCTTGCTTTCCTCAGTACGACCCGAACTTGGCAAAGCAAGACACACTAATGCCACAAACACAAGAGTACAGGTAAGAATTCTCATAGCCTGCATCCTCCTTTGAAAAACCAGGTGTTAGAGTTGTTTTCCTCGGGGAGTGTTGGTCTGAATTGACAGAGGAAAGCCACAATGATACAAGACAGTTGAAGCACTCCTCCCCGAGGAGCTTCACGAGGAAGGCGGGTTCTGGGCCTTGGCAGAGGGAAACCGCCTTCCTCGGTCAGCGTAATTTCCTATTCTAAAATGTGACCACGATGTTCCAAATCGACACCGTGTAAAAAAGAAAAGCCACGAATCCATGTTCCTATTACGGAACATAGACCTTCGTGGCCTTTTTCGCTACCCCTTAGACCGGTAGCTTTGAGCTACCTGCTTTTGCAATAATTCTGTCTATAACGGCTTCTGCCGTCTTTCCGGAAGAAACTTATTCTATCTATTAAAGAAGCGACTTATTTGTATCAACGAGGAGGTTTCAACTAACCTACTAAGCCAATCGCTGCCTTTGATAGCTTAACGGGCATGTCAAGTCAAGAACTTTTTATTACACGAGTTCCTGGTCTAGTTGCCTCATAAGTTTACCCGAATGGTTGTTATTTCCATTCTGAATCCTGGCATGTTGTTAAGTTAAGAAGTTAGAGCTGATTAAAGGTCTCATTTCGGTTTTTACTTTCGCCAAGCCAGCCGAAACTTACTCACAACTACAAGACTGCTCTAAGAAGCTTTAAAAGCCTGTGTATTTAATTTGCCAACGGTTATTTTTTCGACCGCTTTTCGGCCAGTAGAATTGGCTACCTAATCTTAAAATTTTATCATTATTTTCGTAATATCTCCACACGGCTTCAGAATTTGACAGTCTTTTTCTAGACTGATGAGAGTAAGATTATTTTAGGGTTACCCTGAAAAAGAGCATTTGGTTCCCGGTTTGGCTTTCAACTTGTAGTTTTTACCTTCAGCAAGAAGATGTGGGAATGATGTGTAATACTATTTACTATGAAGACTGCTACGTTATCAAAAAATTTCCCCATTTGGTAAAGTATTTATTGGTGATGATTGTGAGAGATCTGTATTCATTTTCTTGAGTTTTCCTTTTGATCCAGATGGATTAAGGCTTCTGTCTCGAATGTGGTAGTAGTGAGGGGCACCTTGTATTATCCTTCCATGTCCTGGGCCTAATACATGATGCAAGATGTGTTTTGCCAGTGCCAAGTGGATTAATAAAAATAGCATATCCACGATTTTCTATAAAACTGAAGTTAATTTTAGTTATGACAGTTTGCCATTTGTGATCAAAACTCCTCAAGTCTTTTGGGCATCGAGAAAAAGCCTTTTTAGACTTAAGGTAACCTTGTTTTTGTTTCTTGATACCAACCCATGGGCTGCCGTCGTCTCGGCAGGTTCAGAGAGAATTATGTTATTGGCCTCGGCCGTGGATACCAGTTTGTCAAGAAGCTCGGGACTGTTTACCCATTCGTGTCAATTTCATCATAATCGCTCCTCGAAGCTTATTTTTTCTTTTTTTATCGTAAGTTGATTTCTGCTTTAGCCCTTTTGAGCCACTCAAGCTTCATATCATCGGGCATAAATATGAAAAATTCACCCATCGCCCTTTGAACGCCCATGAAATCAATCAAAAAGTTATAGACCGCATTTGCCGCATCCAGACGGGCATTGAGATACTGGTTTTGGGCATCCAAAAGGTCAATAATATTTTTTATTCCATGGATATATGCATCGGTTACAAGATCGAGGTTTTTCTTCGCAGCTTCTTCTGCTTCCCTTGTAAGGCTTATTGAGGGATAAGATGCCCTTGTTTTGTTAATAGCCGAAAAAACATTTTGCGTAATAGCCTCTATCAAGGAGTTTTTATCAATTTTTAGTCTAGAAAGCTCCTTCTCAAGTCGTTTGGCCTTAGCAACTTGTTTTCCACCCTCAAAAAGGGGAATCCTTGCGAAGACTCCAATAGCCCAGTCTGTGTCGTCAATGGGAGCGTGACTGCGTGTTCCGCTTCCATCCTGGGAAAGATAATGGTCTACATTCCAGTCAACCGAAAGGGTAGGGAGCCATATTTCCCTTTTTGCTGCCACCTTTAGCCTCTCTTTAGCCTTTATTGCCGAGTCAAAGAAATGGATCTCAGGTCTAAACTTCATTGCCTCCTTTGCTGCAAACTTCTTAAATTTTCTTAGACGGAGAGGATGTTCCATCAGCTCAAAATAGAATTTGTCGCCTGCAATAAAAAGAGGGTCTTTAAGAGATGTCTCTTCTGGCAAAAAGGTTTCATCAAGAGGTCTATGAAGTATCCTGTTTAATGCCTCCATGGCATTCATGGTCTCCGATTCCTTATAAAGGACCTGACGCCTGTCGTTGGCAAACTTGGATTCCCACCTATAAACTTCATCAGGTCCTGCAGCTCCTGTGGAAACCTTTATCTGTGCTCTTTCCAGATTAGCCTTGGTGAGCGCGAGATTTTCCTTGTATATACGCTCTATTGTCTTAGCCCTTAATATGTTCAAGTATGCGACTGCTGCATCGTAGGTTACGTCAAGCCGTACACGTTGTTCTCTATATTTTCGAGCCTCTTGCAGGTACTGTTGAGCCCTGTATTTTGCCCATTTTTCTTCTGAATACAAAAGAACAGAGCCAGCTGCAGAGCCTGTCCAGGCCCTTTCAGGACTGACTCCTGCGGCCATTTTGGCTCTATCCTGATCTATGGCTCTGAAGCCAGTTTCAATATCAACACGTGGAAAAAGGTCTGCCAATTCTTCCCTTACCTTATGCTCTCCTGCCTTTACTCGAACCTTTTCAGAAAGGAGCCGTAGGTTTGAGGAAATGGCTTCTTCAACTGCCTTTTTTATATTTAATTTCCGTTTTATTTCCTTTACTTCTGTATCTATAAGATTTGCACCTGTTAAAACCAAAAGGCTTGGGTAAATATTAAGGCCTCTGGCGGTAGCCATATTAATGGTGAGTTCTCTGGTTCTAATGAATTTGATCTTCATCTCTTCAGGGCGTGCACCCTTTAGAATGTCAATTACAGCAACCGCTGTTCTTCTTGAAAGAGAAACATCCTTGTCCTTTGGCTCTACGCCCGCCAAAAGGCCGAGTTGAACTTGCCTTTCATTCCAAAGGGCAAAGGCCGGAAGTCCCTTCTTTATGAAATATTGGGCAAGATTTTTGAACTCAAACTCATCAAAATGCCACAAGGGACCAACGGCCACTGCGTCAACTGTCCTGGGGATGGATTGTATCAATTGGTTATAAGTTGTAGCTGGTATTATAGTGAGTTTTACGCCCTGCCTTTTTTCCAGATCATTCAGATATTTTTCTAAAGTTGTATCCTTGATGATATCCCTTTTATCAAGGATTATACCAAGGTGCTTGAATCTGTAGACCTTTCTGAAGATCTTAAGATCTCTTTCAAGGTAAAAAACCGTGTCAATATGAACAAAGTTTTTCTTATGATCATTTTGTGCCAAAGGACTTAATATATACGGTGCTATAACTGGCTTATTCAGGTTTTCGGCTTCATAGGCGGCTTTAGCAGAAAGAACACCTATGGCAAGGATTATGTCAGGGCCTTTTGGGGATAAAAGTTTTTTTAATGCACCTTTTGCACCTTTAAGACTCTCTTTTGATGAAATTGTCCATTTTTTGGAAAATCTTGGTTTAAATTCCTTTGGAAATGCATCCGTAAGCGACCCTTTGAAAATCTGGACCAGGTTTTCGTCTTTGGGAGTAGAACCATCTGTCAAAATTCCTATCCTTATTATCTTTGGTTCCTTGGATATCAATGGGCAAGAGTCTTCGGCGAAAACCTGGATACACGTGGAAAGAATTAGAAAGACTGAGAAAAAAAGTATCTTATATGGATGATCCAACATGATGTTCTCCTGTCATTAATGAATCTTAAAAAAGGTTGCATAGAGGACTGGAACAAAAACCAGGGTTAAAATGGTGGCAAAACCCAGTCCAAAGACAATGGTTACTGCCATTGCAACAAAAAAGGCATCCTGAAATAGGGGAATCATTCCCATCATAGTGGTGAGTGCTGCCATCAAGACAGGCTGCAATCTGGAAACCCCTGCATCAATGATGGCGTCTCGCTTGTCGATTCCAGAACGTATATTGATGTCTATTTGATCTATGAGAACTAATGCATTTTTGATCAACATTCCAGAAAGACTCATAAGTCCCAAAAGGGCCATGAAACCAAAGGGCTGATGAAGCAGCAATAACCCGGCCGTAACTCCGATAATGGAAAGCGGAACAGTAAGCCAGATGATTAGTGGTTGCCTAAAGGCATTAAACATGAAGATGACAATGAGAACCATCATCCCAAAATAGATTGGTATATTTTCAGCAAGCTGCTTCTGGGAGTCTGAAGAGTCCTCGAGCTCTCCACCCCAGGCAATGAAATAGCCGGGTTTGCCCTTTAAGGGGATAATATCGTCATATTTTATGGGGATGGTGGAAGCGGTCCATTTTTCTCCCTTTTCTAAAGGTTTTCCTCTGTAGGCAGCGAGGTCAACACCAAGGGCTTGTTCGATCTTTGGCTTAACCCTATTCATAAGCTCTGCCGGAAGTTCATCCCTAGGATCAGCATGTATTTTTATCATCTGGCGTCTTTGCCAGCGGGATACCCGTGCATTTTCCCACCTGGTTTCTATCCCATTTAACACCTGTAGAATCGGCACATATTTCCCAGCCATGGGGCTAAAGATTTGTATCTCAGTAAGGTCTTCAATGCTATCCCTTTCATCCTGAGGAGCTCGGGCAATTATGGGAATGAGATTTATCCCCTCCCTGTAAACGCCAACGGTCTTTCCAGAAAAGGTGGCCTCAATGGCCTCGGCTACCATTGGCCTGGTGATTCCAAGGGACATAGCCCTTGTCTCGTCGATTACAGGAACAGGGACCTCCACCTTTTCCCCCCATTCCGTCCTTACGGCTTTGGCATTTTCTTCTCTGAAGATCTTCATGGCGGTCTCTGCCATCTTTCTAAGGACCTCAGGGTCTGGCCCGTTTATTCTCAACTGGATCTTTCCACCACTTGCAGGACCAAGGTTGAACTTCTTTACATTGATCACCGCATCGGGAAACATATTTTCAAGGTCCTTTTGAATCTTTCCCACCATGCCATCTATCATCTTATAATCTTTTACAGAAACAAGGATACTGGAATACTGGCTGGCAGCTTCAACTGGCGTGCCATAGGTCAGAAGGAATCTCGGGTGTCCCCCGCCAATAGCAGAGGCAATCATTGTTACGCCCTTTTGCTTTTTAAGGTAATCTTCAATCTTTTTAACTTTTTTTTCTGTATCAAGGATGTGGATGCCTTCTCTAAAAAGGCATTCGACGATGAATTGCGGTCTTGTAGAGGCGGGGAAGAAAAGTTGTTTGACAAATCCAAAGCCAATGAGAGATGTTACAAAAAGAGCAACCACAATACCTATGGATATCCATCTAAGTCTTATGGCAAGGGCAAGGAATCTTTTATACGTGGAATAGAACTTTCCACCATAGGCATCTTGAACACCTTTTGCTTCTTTATCTTTTTTACTCAATATGAACTTTGACGTAATAAGTGGCGTAGTTGTTACGGCAGTTACCCAGGAAAGGGAAAGAGAGATTAAAATGACATAATAAAGGGACTGGCAATATTCACCAGTTGAATTGTTCATTCCACCAATGGAGGCAAAAGCCATTATGGCAACCGCCGTGGCAGCAAAAAGTGGAAGAGCATTTTGTCCTACCACATCCTTTGCAGCGGTAAGGCCGTCAACTCCCTGTTTCATCTTTATTTTCATGCCATCCACCACAACAATGGCATTATCCACCAGCATACCTAGGGCTATGATGAGTGCTCCAAGAGATATTCTTTCCAGGGTAATGTGGTAATAGTTCATTACCACAAAGGTTGCTGCAATAGTCAGAAGTAGAATGAAACCGATAACAAATCCGGATCTGATTCCCATGAAGATGGCAAGGACCACTATGACAATGGCAACTGCTTCCAGAAGATTTATAATAAAACCATTTATGGCCTTGGTAACAGATTTAGACTGCATGGATATTTCAACAAGGTGCATGCCTATTGGTATCTGTTCTTTTAGTTCATCAAGTCTCTTTAGAACAGCATTTCCCATTGTAACGGCATTTCCGCCAAGTACCGTTGAAATCGCAATACCAACAGCCCTTTTGCCGTTTACCCGTAAAATTTTGGAAGGAGGCTCGACATATCCCCTTCTGATCTTTGCAACGTCTTTTAGATAGATGAGTTTTCCATTTTTTGACGCAATAAACAGGTTGCCAAACTGCTTTTCTGACTTGAATTCACCGGTAGGGTTGAAAGCCAAATACTGATTGCCAAATTGAATTCGGCCTGAATCAACTGGTAGGTTTTTGGCTTCTAATGCGCGAAATATATCATGCTGGGTAATGCCAAGGGCGGCCATTTTGTCCTTTGACATCTCCACATAAATGGCCTCCTTTCTAAGGCCAAAGAGGACTATCTTTTTCACATCCTGAACAACCAAAAGCTCTCTTTGAAGCAACTCTGCAACTTCCTTTAGTTCAGGATAGGTGTAACCATCTCCGACCAGGGCAAAATACACGCCATATACATCACCATAATCATCGTTTACAGTGATGGGACCCGCGCCTGGCGGCAGCTGCCTTTCATTATCTGCCATCTTGCGCCTAAGTTCGTCCCAAACCTGAGGCAGGTCGTCCTTTCTGTACTGGTCTTTGATTACTACCTTGACCAGGGACATGCCCCTTGAAGAGTATGATTCCACTCTCTTTAGCTGCCCCATCTGCTGGACGGCCTTTTCTATTACCTCAGTGACCTCTTCCTGAACCTCACTAGGAGATGCACCAGGATATGGGCAGAGGATAACCGCTTCCTTAATGGCAAATTCAGGATCTTCCAGCCTTGGAAGCTTTTTATAGGAGATATAGCCAAGGACCAACATTACAACGGTGAGGGTCCAGGTAATTACACTCTTTTTTATGGAAAATTCGGCTATATTCATTGCCTTAGATTCCCTCTTTTTGTTTTTCCCATGGGCGAACCTTCATGCCTTCATGAAGTTTTGTAACACCAGCCACAACAATAATTTCACCAGGCTTAAGGCCGCTTTTTATTTTTATGCAGCAAGAATCCTTTAAGCTTCCAACCTCAACAAACCTTTTGTGGACCTGTCCACTATTTTTGTCAAATACCCAGCAATAGGGACGACCCTCTGATCCATTTAAGACTGCGAGGGCAGGAACAATGATGTTTAAAGACCCTGAAGTCCTATAATAGGCAGTTACAGTAGCAGTCATACCGGGTAGGATGTTTGCCTCCTTTGGCTGGTCCATCAAAAAGACCATCTGATAAGTCTGGGTTTGGGGATCTGCTTCAGTAGAATATTCTTTTAATGTAAGAGAAAATTCCTTCTTGGGGATGGACGGGAAGGTAGCAACCACTTTGGTTGCCGTATCCTCTCTGATTGCCGCCATTATAAGTTCGGGAACATTTACCAAAAGCTCTATCTTTGAAATATCTTGAAGATATGCAATGGGCTCCTTTGCCTTTACCTTGTAGTAATTTTCCACGTACCTTTTGGCAATAACTCCATCAAAGGGGGCACGGAGGATAGTGTCACACAAGGCATTTTCGGCATCTTGCAGCTTTGCCTTTGCCACATCCCTTGCTGCCATATACCTTTCAAAATCTGCCCTTGAAACCTGCCTTTTGGCGTAAAGCTCTTTGTAACGTTGAAACTGTTGTTCTGCCTCGATGTATTTTGCCTTTGCCTCTTTTACGGCATTTTTAAAATCCCTGGGGTCAATCTGGGCGATTATATCACCTTCTTTTACAAACTGGCCCTCTTCAATAGGAAGCCTAATTAATGGCCCAGAAACCTTAAAGGATAAAACCGCCCGTCTGGCTGCCCTGACTGTTGCCGGAAATCCCTTTTGCAAAATTTCTTCTGTATTTTTTACAATCATTATTTTTACAGGGCGAATAACCTCTCTCTTTTGTGCAGGTTCTTTTTTACCGCAGCCTGTCAACATAAAAGATAAAATTAAAATAGAGAAAAATGCAGACTTGTACATGTTACCCCCTAAAAACATTGTTAGATTTTATTAATAGACCAAAAGGTTCTTGAAACTTTTTTATTTTGCACAACTTTTGAACTTGCACTTCCAGTTCCCTAACCTGTTTAATTATTTGGTATAGTAAGGCGTATGTCACATCATGGGTATTGTTTTATAGGCTATAGGGCTGTTAAAGTCTATGGCCTGGATGCATTTGTGTAGGTTGAGGTGTTGTCTTGTTGTTCTGAAAAACACTTCTATGTTCCATCTTTTACCATAAGGCCTGACCATCTTTTCATCATGGAAAACCATTGTATGATTATAGAGCCTAGATAGAAACTCCACCTTCTCAGGACTTGGGACGCCTTATGACCGAATTGTCAATAATCAAGAACTCCTGCTTGTCCTTACCAATTAAGCTATCCATAAGAGAAACTGTCCTTGTAGGCTAGCGGAAAAAAACAGCCCCATCCAATTAGACTTTTTGTTTCTCAAAAACGGATAAACTACGTATTTACTCAAAGGCTGTTGTACCCTAACAACTGTATGCCTGAATAAATTGTGTCCAAAAAGGGAAAGTCCTAAAAGACTATGCAAAACAATCATTCGGAATGTGACCCTATACCTTCGTATTCCACACCTATGTGGTAAGTTATTAAAATATACCTCTTGAAAAAAATTTTCAATACTGCCTGCAGAAATTGTTAGCAACACATTAATTGTCCGGTTTTTGTAGCACGTGGATTGTCCGATTATGGTTTGTAGTGATGGCTGAGGTGGAGGTGTTTTTTTACATGCCATCAGTATTACTCCACGTCGGCTGTGCTTAATAAGGGGCGCCGAGGATGGGCCCGATCCGACCTCCTGTCCAACAGACCATCAACAGAATCATCTTCATAACGCCTGGCATAACGACGAAATGTTCGGGTGATCACACCCAAAAGACGAGCCGCATCCTCCTGGGTTAATTTCCTCGCTTGCCATTTCGAAAAAATTTCCTCAAAATACATTACTCGCATTTCCTGTAGCTTTCTTGTCCGGTTCATACCGTGCTCACCTCCTTAGACACAGTATTAACCGGACAACTAATTTGCTACAATAGCGGACATATTATGTGCTCTCGATAACCAGTAGAGTTTAAGGTTGACAAGATTGATCCTACTGATAGAACGGTAACTGCAACTGCAGGGGATGCCCAGGTGAGTTTGAATTGGAATGGTTTTTTCAGACTCTGGTGGTAGAAGATTAAGAAGCACCAAGACATATAAAGTAGTCTGCTACATGGATGGATATCCTTCATCAGGCTGCACCGCAGAAACACAGATCTATTCTATCCTGGTAGTGCAAACTCTGTGACAGATATAGGATTAAGCAATGGAACCGCTTATTACTACTGCGTCTGTGTTTGTGACAATGCTGGTAGCACCTCCATTGCTGCAATCAATTTTGCAACTCTTCAAATAGCAACATATACTTTAATTCATCAAAAGTCAGGTACCTGGAGTGAGACTGTGGTAAGCAATCTTCCAGGAATGAACTGTGGCAATACCTGTAGTGGCTCATTTCTCCAGTAGTATATTTGACAACCCTTACTGCCAAAGTAGGTATAGGTAGCGTGCTCGGTGACTGGTCAGAAGACTGTTCGGGTTGTGGCTGTAGCAGCAGTTGCACTGTGCAGATGGACTCAGACAAGACATGCAGTGTTCAGTTCACATTATAACAGTTTACAGTTACCACCTCAGTTGCAAGTGGCCAGGGCAGTATAAGTCCTTCAACACCACAGACGGTAAGTTATGGCGACACGGTGCAGTTTAGTTTAACGCCAGATAGTTGTTATAAGGTAGACAGTGTAGGAGGTACTTGTGGGGGGAGGCACCTTAAATGGCAGTACCTACAGGGGTGAACTTTGGTGCAGACTGCAGAGAGACCTTCAATGAGGGCGCTTCAGCAAAACTGACAACCACAGCAGATCCAGACGGTGTATTCACTGGCTTGGGAGGGGACTGCTCTGGATGTAGAACGAATACAACCTGTAATGTAACGATGAACACAGATAGGGCCTGCAAGGCAGGGTTTGAGGATGTTCCGCCAGGGCACTGGGCCTTTGAGTACACAAACAGCATTTATCACAGGGATATAATCGGTGGGTGTAGCAGCAATCCACCACTGTATTGTCCATATAGCAGTGTAACCCGTGCTCAGATGGCGGTGTTTCTGACAAAGGGTTTTTTGAAGTGAGAAATTCCGCAAAAAGATCAAGCTCTGTCTCTAACATTATTCCTGCATGAGGGCAGGAAGGAGATGGGCCCTTTCTGTTGGCGTAGCCCCTGGCTAGGGGAGTAACCTTATTCAGGAGGTTAGTCATGAGAGGAGTTTTTGGATTTTCAGTGGTTTTGGTGTTGCTTATGGCAACAGTTGTGGGGGCGCAGGCACCTGTGTGCACCGGTGATGTGTTTTCTGATGTGAACAGCAGTCACTGGGCATGCGGGTACATAGAGGAGTTTTCCACACTTGGGATAACTGCAGGGTGTCGGGCGGATGACCCCGGGACACCCCAGAACGAGGCGATGTATTGTCCTGATAGCACAGTAACAAGGGCACAGATGGCGGTGTTTTTTGTGAAGGCTCTTGAGGAGACCCTGTTTGATCTTGATGGGCCTGGCAGCGGCCTAAATGCAGACCTTCTTGATGGGCATCATGGTAGTTACTACCGTAATTGGAACAATCTGACGAATGTGCCACCAGATATAGCGAATGGCGATGACGACACTCTTGGGAGGCTCAGTTGTTCAAACAACCAGGTACCGAAGTGGAACGGGAGCAACTGGGTATGCTCATCTGTTGGAACGGGCGACATCACCGCTGTAAATGCTGGCACAGGGTTAACAGGAGGAGGCAATTCAGGGGCTGTAACATTGAATGCGGACACAAGCTATCTACAGAGGCGTGTGAGCAGTAGTTGTGCTGCAGGGAGTGCAATAAGGCAGATCAAGCAGGATGGCACGGTGGTGTGTGAGA
>JALXAE010000118.1 GCA_026992355.1 Syntrophobacterales bacterium
TTTCCTATAAATCAAATCCGCTTTTAAAGCAACCAAAATGTCTAAATCTCCCTTTGGAATTATGTGTTGCTTTTGAAGGTATCTCGTGTATTAGAAACTATAAACCTCAACAAACCATAGTTAATACCTATCACTCTTTTTATCACTCTTTGAACTCAATTTTTCTACGGAATATTACCACTCCTTATTGACTTTAAATCCAAAGAAGTGTTAATTGCTAACTGGTGATGCAAGGAAACCAAGGAATGTTCGTACCCCTCCAGACAGACTGAATAATGAATTGGGAAGGTATTTCGATCCAGTCTTCTCCTGTTTCCAAATCAAATAAGTCAAATATGTATATCTTCACTTCTCGCAAGAAAACTCCCTTTTCTACATACAGATCAACATTGTCAAAAAACACCAGAAGTTTGCGTTTCAAAACCACGATTGAGACAATCTCCTTACCTTATGCGATTTCTACGCAGCCCAGGAACTCAGAAACTCAATGTGACATAGAGTCTTGCAGTACGGAGTACAAGACAGGCTTACATAGGCACTTTGGAGTTAAATTTTACGAGCCAGATTATTAAGCTTTTGCAGAAATTATTGAGGGAAATCGTTGGAGTCAGCTTCTACCAAGGATACAGATAAGGTCTGTTCGCATTGTTCTGCCAAAGTAGCAGAAGATGCTATATTTTGCTTCAATTGTGGACACAGATTAACTGACAGCGGGCCTCGAGACAACGATTCTGAGTCAGTTGATAAACTTATCCAGTGTTTCAAATGTAAGGGCGAAAATAATACCGATGCTGTGTATTGCCGATTTTGTGGTGCCAGGCTTTCTTCAGAAGAAAATGAGACAAATCTTACTTCGAAACCTTCAAAACTCGACACTGATAGCCTTGAAACAACAGCAGCGGAGGCAGAAGCAGCAGTAGAAGAAGAAAAAAAAGGCGACATTCAACACTTAACACTTCAACACGCCCACTGCGTCTCCTGCGGATATGTCCTTGAAGAAAAGAACTTACTTTGTCCCAAATGCAACGCCGTGGTACCTTTTTCGCCCAATTATGAATTGAATTTATCATTGTTTGAAGCAAAAGGGGAGAAAAAAGCCCATTATGTTCTTCGCAAATACAAAACTCTACAAACCCTCAGTCATGCCTTTTCTCAGCGATTAGGAAAACCATGGCTGGAAACACAATTTATAGGAAGTGCTATTCAGGTCTCAGAAACCCAATATACACACATCAAGCACCTTGCGTTAATTGCAGGACGCATACTCGGATTGCAACACTTACCTGACATATATGTATCCGGTTCTGCCGGTTGGTCTATCAGCACTTTCGGAACAGAAAATGAGTCCTTTGTGGTTATAGGTACCTTTTTGTTGAAGCAGCTTTCCACTGGCGAGCTCTTATTCTGCCTGGGACGTGAACTGGGGCATATCCTTTGTGGCCATATTTTTTACAGAACTCTTTCACTACTCCTGTCCGGAAAAACGCACACTACCCTTGTAACCCACGGATTGTCCAGTTTGTTAAGCCTCAAAAGGTTACTGACTCTTCCGTTCCAGATCCCTTTGGTAACCTGGTTGAGAGCAACCGAAATAACGGCTGACCAAGCAGGCCTTTTGGTTGTTCAGGACATCAGCACTGCTGAGCGAGCATTGTTAATACAGTCAGTCAAATCAAGAGACGTCTTGAACAATCTGGACCTGGAAAGCTATGTAAATCAACAAGAAAAACTACAGCGGAACATAAGCAAGCTAAGTGAATTTTTCACCCAGAGTACGCCATTTATAACTCAGAGAATTAGAAACCTCCGTAGATTTTACAATAGTAACGAATACGCCAGTCTTACCCAATATATCAATAACCATATACCTCAAGCGGAGCTGCTGCAAATTAAAAGTTTTCTCCGTTCAAAACCGGGTTCCGCCCTATCTCCTGCTAAAGGCAAAAGCCTTCGATCTTTCGGCAAATGTCCAAAATGCCAGAGTGATTTTTCCATACCCCGAACAATACTCCTTAAAGGCAAACCTGTAATGCTCAAGTGCAAACGATGTGGCCATGTTTTCAAGGTTCAAGCTCATAGAAACATCAAGATTAATAAGCCAAAAAATCAGGAGTAAATTATGTTTCGTGATGATCATAATAACAATGAAGAAGAAAAAATTCTAGAAAACGATAGTAAGAATGCGGAAACGTTTCAGGTAAATGCAACATCAATTGATAATGATGCTGATGGAAATCCGGAAGTGTCATTTGTCGATATATCTAATGATAAAGGCGAACATGTTCAAATAATAACCATTGATACAGATGACGATGGTAAAATTGACTCTCAAATAATATTAACAGAGGGGGAAAATATGAACGATTTAGACTATTCAAACAAGCAAAATGTAGAAGATGAAAGCCCTAAAGCCGATGAAAATAGTGATGTTTCTGAAGAGCAAGCTGTTGAATTATCAAACTCGGAAGAAACAAACGGAGTGGAAATCCTTGATGAAGAATCAGACTCCCAACAAAATATTAAACTAGCAGACATGTATGATTCCGGAGTCGTAGATACCGTGCTAATTGATATTGATGGTGACGGCGTGGTGGATGAGGAACATCAAGCCGAAATATTAGATGTTGATGGTGACGGGTTTGGAGAACAAATAGTAGACGCAGACACTGGCGAGATAATTGGAAAAGACGTTGATGGTGATGGAGTCATTGACTTTGTCGATACTGACGGTGATGGAACGCTGGAAGATGTCAGAGGAGAAGAAAATATTGACGGTCATCTCACTGTTGACCAGGAAAGAGAAGATTTCTTCGTTGATGAGGATGCTTCATCGGCGGTGGGGTGGTATGACGATGATGAAAGTGACCTAGTTCATGCAGAATGGGATGAAAATAACGATGAGGTATTTGTCCCTGACGATGAGGCAGGGAGTTCTGGAATTGATTATGGTAGTGAAAGCTCGGATTCATCCATTGACGAGGATATCTAATTTATTACACAATGATATTGTTCAAGCGAGGATGAAAAAATGAAATTTTGCGCAAAATGCGGGCAGCAATTGCCTGACCAGGCAGCTTTTTGTAGTAAATGCGGAACTCCTCAAAAAGAATCGTTTCATAATAATGACACTTTTCTCCAATCAAAGCCGCATGATGTAACACAGAACTCAGGAATCAAATCGGAGCACCATGTTTCGGACCAGCTAAAGCTTCTGCTGGTAATACCTGCAACTGTTGCTATAGTCGTAGGCATCATTTCTACACCCTACGGTGCCACGGCAGGGCTTATTTCTACTCTACTTGGTTTACTGATACTCATTTTTCCGTATCGTCTATTGAAAAATAGAGACTTTCATTGGGCTTTTATCAGTAGTTTGCTTCTTGGAGCTTTTTATGCCGCGTCCGCTTTATTGGTTCTTTTAAGGGGAGATCTGCTTGACACATTTATGAGTGGAGCTATTGCGGCCTGTTTACTTTACGTTGCCAATAAAGTTCGGCTTGATTTCTTAAAATCATAAACAGGGAAGGATACATTATGTTTTGCATTCACTGTGGTAAGCAGATTCCTGATGAATCCAAATTTTGTCAGTACTGTGGTAAAGCTCTTACTATTGAAAGTAGCGAGCCTGAACAGCAAGAGCTATCCTTTAGCAGCACAAAACCCAGTATAGATGCAATACATCACCATTTTCCTGAAAAACACGAGGAATCTCTGGAAAGTACTTCAACAAAAGAGATGTCCGCAAAACATCAAACAATAGGGATTGTGTGTCCTAAATGTGGAAGCTCGAACTTAAAAGTGGAAAGATTTACCTGGTGGGGTGGTGTTCTGGGTGCTGCATTAGCTAACCGTATGGTGTGCAAAAACTGTGGAAACAAATTTAAGTTAAATAAATAACCAGTAGATAAAATAAACTGCACTGACCCTAGCAAACTACAGGTCAGTGCAGTTACTCCCAACAAAGCTTTCTTTGAAATTTACAAGGACAATTTACTAACAAGCGATTTAACGGCTTCAACAGATCGTTTAAAAGCTTCCTTTTCTTCCGGCGTAAGCTTTATCTCTATTACCTTTTCAACGCCATTACCACCAAGTAAAACCGGCACACCAACAAAGTAACCGCCTACATCATATTCCTTATCACAGTATGCGGCACACGGAAGAATACGCTTTTTATCCTTCAATATAGATTCCGCCATTTGAACCGCCGAAGCAGATGGAGCAAAAAAAGCACTTCCAGTTTTCAGAAGATTAACTATTTCTGCACCGCCATTACGGGTTCTTTCAACAAGGGCTTCAATCTTCTCCGGAGGCAAAAGATCTGGAAGTGGAATGCCTGCAACGGTGCTGTATCTGGGAAGAGGAACCATAGTATCACCATGTCCACCCAGCACAAAAGCTGTTACATCCTCTACAGAAACCCCAAGTTCCATAGCAATGAACGTTCTGAAGCGGGCTGCATCCAAAACTCCCGCCATACCCATAACTCTGTTTGTTGGAAAACCGCTTACTTTATGAGCCACGTAAACCATGGCATCTAGTGGATTAGATACAATAATCAAAAAGGCATTAGGAGAATATTTCGCTACCTGTTCGGTAACATTTTTTACTATGTCAGCGTTTTTAAACAGCAAATCATCTCGGCTCATGCCCGGTTTACGGGGTAAACCGGCAGTGATTATTACAACATCGGAGTCGGCTGTATCTGCATAATCGTTAGTACCGATGATGTTTGCATCAAAGCCTTCGACCGGCGACGCTTCAAGCAAATCGAGCGCCTTTCCTTGAGGCATACCCTCAATGATATCAACCAGGCAAATGTCCCCAAGTTCTTTAATTGCAGCCCAATGCGCAGCGGTAGCACCAACAAATCCAGCCCCAACAATCGTTATCTTGTGTCGTTTAACAGACATACCTTTCCTCCCTATTCTATGACAGCCAGAACATCGCCTTTCTGGACGCTATCCCCCTCTTTGAAATTAATCTTCTTTACAGTTCCCGATACAGGCGTAGTAATAGTGTTCTCCATTTTCATCGCTTCAAGAACCAGAATAACATCGCCTTCATTCACCACATCGCCTTCTTTGACCTCATAGCGAATAACCATGCCTGGCATCGGAGCTTCAATTGGCGTTCCCTCACCTGGAGCAACAGAAGGCTTAGGAGCAGAAGGCTCAGCCTTTGGTGGAGGAGGCGATGCAGGAGCTGGAGGCGGTGGCGGTGGAGGAGGCGGTGCAGTCACGGGTTGAGTAGGTTGAGGTTGTGCAACGGTTGTCATCGAAGTTACAACTGGCACTCCACCAACTTCTTCTACCTCTACCTCAAAATACTCACCATCAACAAACACATTAAAAGTTCTAATTCCAGGTCCTTTGGGTGGTGCTTCTTTCTTTGTCTTTTCCACGAGTAACCCCGCCTTTGCTTTTTCGATAAGTTCTTGTTCCTTTTCCACATCTTCCAAGGTCTTTGGCTTAACTTCATCAGGAATGGGCTCGAGCCCATATTTCCACCTAAGAAAACGTTTCCCCGTTGTGGGAAACAAAGCATATATCAAAACATCATCAATGTCTTTAGCAAGTCCTTCTACCTCTTTCTTAGCCTTTTCCAGTTCAGGCTCAAGAATGTCAGCAGGTCTACACTCTATAGGCTCTTCTCCTCGCGGATATCCTTTCAAAGCCTTCTTTTGAACTTCCGGATCAATCGGCACAGGAGTCCTTCCGTACAGTCCGTAACAGAGGTCTTTTACCTGGGCAGTAATCATTTTGTAGCGTTCTTCAGGTGTATCAAAAAGAACATTATTAACAGTCTGAATACCAACAATCTGGCTTGTGGGGGTAACCAACGGAACCTGCCCAAGTTCCCTACGAACGATTGGCAACTGTTTAAACACTTCGTCAAGCTTATCAAGGGCATCCATTTCTCGAAGCTGATTTATGAGGTTGGACAGCATTCCCCCGGGCGTTTGATGCAGCAATACATTAATGTCAATGATAGACATTCTGTCATCAAGTAAATGCCTGTACTTGGGCGAAATTTTCTCCAAATACTCACTACACTTCGCAAGAAGCTTCAAATCGAAACCGGTATCTCTATTGGTACCCCGTAGGGTAACAACGAGAGGCTCTATTGCCGGATGCGAAGTGCGATATGCCCAAGGAGACAAGCATGTATCTACAATGTCAACTCCAGCTTCTATTGCCTTAAGCAAAGTCATGTCGGCCATACCAGATGTGAAGTGGCTATGCAGATGTATAGGAACCTTTACGGTTTCTTTAAGAGCTTTAATTAATTCATAAGCATCGTAGGGCGCCAAAAGGCCGGCCATGTCCTTTATGCATATTGTGTCGGCACCCATCTCTTCAAGCTCTTTTGCCTTATCTACGTAATATTCCAAGTTATAAACGGGTCCCCCCATTCTGGGTTCAGTAAGTGAATAGCAAATAGCACCTTGAAAGTGTTTTCCGTTTTTCTTTATAACCTTAACCACTGTCTGAAAATTTCTGAAATCATTCAACGCATCGAAAACTCTGAAAATATCTATCCCATTAACACATGCTCTTTCCACAAAAGCCTCGGCCACATCGTCCGGATAATTTCTGTACCCAACCAGGTTTTGACCTCGAAGCAACATGGAAAAGGGTGTATTCTTTATGTATTTCTTTAGTGTACGAATACGTTCCCATGGATCTTCCGCTAAAAAACGATGCATGGTATCAAAGGTTGCTCCACCCCATACTTCCATGGAGTAAAAGCCAACCTTATCCATATCCTCTGCGATAGGAATAAAATCCTCTGTACGCCCCCTTGTTGCAAAAAGGGACTGATGGCCATCACGAAACGTAAGATCCTGCACTTTAACAGGATTGGTTACTTCGATTTCGTCTTTGTCTAAAAGACCTGCAACGAGAACTCCATGTTTTTCAGCCATATTACCCACTCCCTAGAGTAATAGTGATATTTCAACGGACAAGCCTCATCTGCCACATTCGTCTCATTTCCATTGCAGACTGTCGACCAGAAAGTGCCCACAAACTGGGCAAATGAGTTTTTGCTAAAACCGCAGTTTCAGTAACGGCTTCAGGCATCACCTCTTCTTCTCTGGCCGCAGCAGCAAGTGCTTCCCGTTCTGCCTGCAAATAAAGATTTATCGCCCCTGCAATGGCAGCAACAACCTTAGGTTCAACACTCATATCTTTCTCCTTGGACTACAAACCTAAATCTTCACGGACTTCCTTCATTGCATTTATGCTCAACTCAATGAAGGAACTTAAATCCATGTCAAGTTTTTCGCACAGCAATATATGCTCTCTATTTACATTCCTGGCAAAATCCTTACTTTTCATTTTTTTCTTAATAGACTTCACTTTCAGACCATCAATGCTTTTGTCGGGACGAACCAGAACCGCAGCAACTATTAAACCTGTGATGGTTTCAGCTGCCGTGAGAGCAAAGTCAAAAAGAGTCTCTCTTTGAAGTCCCAACATTTCAGCATTGTGTCTTAAGATGGCGTTCAGTGCATCTTGAGGCAAATCAGAATTCTTCAACAATTCAAAGGTTTTTTTGCCATGATTTTCAGGGGAGTCTTTTGTATACTCATAATCGAGATCATGTAACAAACCAGCAATTCCCCAAACATCAGGATCCTCACCAAGCCTTTCGGCAAGAGATCTCATAATTGCTTCCGTTGCCAGGCAATGTTTTCTCAAATTATCCGCTTTCACGTGTTTTTCTAGTAGCTCAAGAGCTTCTTCTCTTGTCACCGGAAAAATCCTCCATCAGGCAGCTCTACGAGTCTTCTTTTTAAGGCGACTAATCTTTCGTCTAAGAATGTCCACCATTCTTTTGTCCCCGGCTGCACGAGCCTCTTCTCTCTTTTGTTTCAATTCTTTTATCTTAGCTTTTATTGCCCTCACATCAATTGACGTTTCTTTTTTCTTTTCATCCACAATACCACGAGCTTCTTTAATGGCCGCAATCAACTCACCTTTGTTCATTGCATGAACGCCCGTAATGCCTTCAATGCCCAATGCTATCTCCCTGAGTTCTTTAGCCGTCATCTTCTCAAGAGGTTTTTCTTTCTCCGCTTTTTTCTTTTTTCCCATCCGAATTCTCCTTTCTACTTCTATTCTTTTTTGTCATTGCCACCACTAACATGAGAAAGGAAAGGCCTAAACAAATCTATTGGTATAGGAAACAAGGTTGTTGAATTATTCTCCGTAGCAACTTCTCTCAAGGTTTGTAAATAACGTAATTGCAGAGCCACTGGTCTCTTCTCAATGATTTCCGCCGCTTCGGACAATTTCTGGGCTGCCTGAAATTCTCCTTCAGCAGCTATTATTTTCGCCCTTCTTTCACGTTCAGCTTCGGCCTGTCTTGCCATAGCCCTCTGCATTTCCTGGGGCAAATCAATGTGTTTAAGTTCTACAACTGTGACTTTGACGCCCCACGGATCGGTATGCTTGTCCAGTATTTCCTGAAGCTGTTCGTTAATCTTTTCCCTGGCTGATAAAAGCTCATCCAGCTCTGCTTGACCACAAACACTTCTCAAAGTCGTTTGAGCTAACTGGCTGGTGGCAAATAGATAATTCTCAACCGCTACAACTGCTTTTACAGGATCTACTACTCGAAAGTACACAACAGCATTTACCTTTATAGACACGTTATCTTTCGTAATTACATCTTGAGGGGCCACATCCATCGTGACAAGCCTCAAACTAACCTTCTGCATCCTATCAATAACAGGAATAAGAATAATCAGTCCTGGTCCCTTTGCTCCAACCACTCGCCCCAGACGGAATATCACACCCCTTTCATATTCCCGGAGCACCTTTAACGCACTTGATAAAAACAGAACCCCCAATATTATAAGGACAACCATCCCGTACATTCCCGACTCCTTGCCTGTAAAAGGTTGCTGAGCTAAAAAAATAGTTAAAGCTATTTAACACCGATTTTTTCTACGCGCAACTTCAAATTCTCACTGCCAACCACGCGGACTTTAGTATCTTTCGGGATAAACTCAGAAGCTACTGCATTCCACAGCTCTCCATTCACAAACACCTTACCGTCAGGATTCAAAGGTTCAACAACTACTCCTTCTGCTCCAATTATCGATTCCATACCAATTTTTGGTTTCATTCTTTGAGCTTTGTAAGCCAGGGCTGCCACAATTACAAAAAAAGCCGAAACCCCAATAAGAACAGGAATTAAAACCGAAATTTTGATCCCCCTGGTTCCTTCAGGTGTTCTGAAAAGCATAACAGATCCCAGTATCAGGGAAATTACTCCGGCTACACTCAACATCCCATACGAAGTTACCTTTATCTCCAATATGAAGAAAATCACCGCCAGGAAAATGAACAGTATTCCGGCATAGTTTACAGGAAGGGTTTGAAGTGCATAAAAAGCCAGGGTTAAAGATATAGCTCCCACCACACCGGGAAGAATTGCCCCCGGTTGAGAAAGCTCAAAATAGAGACCGGCAAGTCCAACCATTAACAAAATATAGGCTATTGTGGGATTGCTAACGGTTTTCAGTATTTTATGACTCAAAGCCGGACGAATTTCTCTTATTTGAATGTCTTTGGTATGAAGAACCTTGCTATACCCTTTTCTCTCAATTTCCCATCCATCAAGTTTTTCAAGCAGATCATTTATATCATTCGCAACAAGATCTATCACATTAAGCTTAAAGGCTTCCCTGGCTGTAATGGAAACACTTTCTCTAACAGCCTTTTCAAGCCATTCAGCGTTTCTAAAGCGCTCTTCTGCAATGCTTTTTGCAAAGGCCACCATGTCATTTACAACCTTCTCGTCCATGGTCTTGGGAACATCACCCCCTGATGCGGTTACTGGGTGGGCTGCTCCGATATTGGTACCGGGGGCCATTGCTGCAACATCGGCAGAAACGGTTATAAGAACTCCGGCTGAGGCAGCCTGAGCTCCAGGTGGATACACAAAAACGACAACAGGAAACGGCGCGTTCATAATCGCCTGTACCATCTTTCTCATTGAAGTCATAAGGCCACCTGGGGTGTCTAACAGAATGAGAAGAAATTCGGCACCGTCTTTAGATGTTTGTTTAATAGCACTCTCCAGATAATCCTGAACACCCGGGTTAATTGTGTCTTGAATCCGTATCAGGTTAATGTGAGCACCTAAGGAAGGAGAAGAGACGAAGAGAAAAACGAAGACAACTAAGACAAAACGTATCCCTTGTAAAAAGTTCCTGCCTGTATAAAAGTTATTTTGCATTTGAAATTTCCGAAGAACTATTTTCAACCATCCTGTAAAGCCGCTTAAAATCATCCCATGCCTTTCTCTTCTCCGCAGGATTTCGAAGAAGATAGGCCGGGTGGTAAGTTGCCACAATTGGAATACCTCGCCAATAAAAATCTTTACCCCTCATACGGGACATAGACATGTTAAGTTTAAGCACTGTCGACGCCGCACACGCTCCCAGCAGGCATATAACCCTAGGCTTTATTATTTCCAATTGCCGGAACATGAATGGGCTGCATATTTTTATCTCATCTGCCCTAGGAGTTCTATTTTTAGGAGGTCTACACTTCACAACGTTACATATATATACATCTTCACGTTTCCAGCCCAAGGCATTAATCATTTTGGTTAACAATCTTCCAGCCTGCCCAACAAAGGGAATTCCTTGCATATCTTCATCATAGCCAGGACCTTCTCCAACAAAAACAACCTTTGCATCCGGATTCCCTACTCCAAAGACTAGATTGGTTCTCCCTTCATGAAGACGACATCTTGTGCATCCATCAAGTTCCGCTTCAAGTTCTTTCAGTTTTTCTAACTTTGCTTGAAAGACCTCATCATCAAAATCCACTTGATCGATTTTAACCTTTTTCATTTCACCAGGCGCTCCAGGCACAAATTCTAAGTCGTTCATAAGCCATAAAACACAATTCCACCTTAGACTCTCTAAGATGTGATTTATATCCATATTACTCATCAGATTTCTTAGATTTCAGAGTTTTCTCGACCAAATCAATAATTTTGTCTGCAACCTCTTGCTTGCTCATTCGAGGAACTTCTTCCACCTTACCACCTGGCATCAAAATCTTTACCTGATTTGTATCATAGAAAAAACCACACCCTGGTTTCGTGACATCATTTGCTACAATAAAATCCAGCCTTTTCTTTCTTAATTTCTTTTCAGCATTTTCAAGAAGGTTATCTGTTTCTGCTGCGAAGCCGACTACAACCTGATTGTCTCTTTTATTAGCACCAATTGACGCCAGAATATCCGGATTCTGAACCAAACTTATTTCGACTTTTGACAATTTTTTCTTAATCTTAGACGACATTACCTTTTCAGGTCTGTAATCTCCTACAGCAGCAGCCATTATAATGACATCCATATTCGGAGCTAAACTCATAACAGCGTCATACATGTCTTTAGCGGACACAACATTATAAACCTGAACCCCTGGAGGAGGCTCAAGTGTTACCGGTCCAGAAACAAGATGCACCGCAGCCCCTCTCAAACATGCCACTCCAGCCAACGCAAACCCCATTTTACCGCTAGACGGATTGGAAATAAAACGGACAGGATCAAAGAATTCCCTGGTCGGTCCTGCGCTAATAAGAACCTTTTTCCCTTTTAGTGTTTTAGGGGTAAGAATATAGGCAATTTCATGGATAATTCTTTCAATAGGTGGAAAACGTCCCTTGCCTTCTTCACCACAAACCACGGAGCCGGCTTCAGGTTCCAAAACAAAATTTCCTCTATTTTTCAAGATTCGTATATTTTCCTGAGTAGCAGGGTGGTGATACATAGCAGGATTCATAGCCGGGCAAAAAAGAACCGGAGAAGTGGCAGCAAGTAAAATTGTAGAAAGATAATCATCGGCTATTCCATGGGCGGCTTTGGCCATTATGTTCGCTGTAGCAGGAGCAACCACAAGAACATCAGCCATTCTGGCAGTAGCAATATGCCCAATCTCTTCTGACTTCAAATCAAACAACTCTACTCTGACCGGATTTTCAGACAGCACCTGCATCGTAAGAGGAGTAATAAATTGGCAGGAGTTTTTGGTCATTACTATATGAACATCAACACCCTCTTTTTTAAGCGCCCTCGTAAGATCAGCCGCGCGATAAGTAGCTATACTGCCAGTAATTCCAAGAACCAGGGTTTTACCTTTAAGAATTGGCCATTTCATATAACCGCCTCATTTAACACATTACATGGACTGAGTTGGTAACACATATATTTCCAGATAAGTATACATAAATTTGGGATAAATGTTTATGACGCACAACTTTTGGGGCTTTTCAAAAACCATTATGGAATGACTGTATCTAGATGAGCCCTTCAATTTCCAGCCTTCACGAGACATGGCGCTCATGTAGAAATCTACAACTGAGTTATAATTAACTCTACCTTTAAAAACTAAAACGCCTGTTTTGTATCCTGTTGTTTGAAGGACGCTAGATTCTTTATCCATAAGAGAAAAATTCGGAGGTACAGGCACATCTTTAAAATCGTAAAATATTGGCATAACAGGTGATGGAGTGGTTAGAGGAGATGGAGAAGGAGGCAATACGGAAGGTGATTGCGACGCTTGTTGGCTGGATGAAGCAGGAGGCGACGATGCTACCGAAGGCCCCCCAGTTCGAGTGTTCAAACTTGTACAACCAAGGAATAATACTACGGCAAAAAATGTCAAAAGTTTCGCACATTTTTTCATAACTGCCTCCTTTGCTAGAAAAAGGGGTTTGTGGCTTTCTCCTGTCCAACCGTTGTGCTAGGTCCGTGACCTGGGTATACTGTTACATGATCTCCCAGAGGAAAAATTTTTGTCTTAACCGAATTTATTAGCTGTTCATAAGAACCACCTGGAAAATCCGTTCTGCCAATCGATCCTGCAAAAAGGGTATCTCCCACAAAAACTATCTGGTGATCAGGCAAAAAAAAGGAAACGTGACCTGGCGTATGCCCTGGTGTTTCCAAAACGTTCATCACAATAGAGCCGAATGAAAGTTTGTCTCCCTCCGCTAATTCCACGTCCACACTACCTTCAATTCCCGTAATTCTTCCAAGAATAAAAGCCCCGAGTCCTACCGTTCTGTCTTTAAGTAACGGTTTGTCCGCAGGATGTATATGAATTTTCCCACCACACATATCTCTCAACTTCCAGGCGTCCAATACATGGTCAAAATGACCATGAGTAAGAAGTATGGCCTTAAGGGTTAGGTTAGCTGATTCTATAAAACGGGCAATTCTTTTAGCATCTCCTCCAGGATCTATAACGACGCAAATCCCGTTTTTTTCATCACCAACAACATAACAATTAGTTTGCAGCATACCAACCACGAAATGTTCTAAAATCATTGTTATCTCCTGATCTCCTTATTGTTCAAAAACTATCAGTTCATCTAAGCTTTTTCGTGCAGATTTTTGATCACGTCGAGATGGATAACCTACTGCTAAAACCGCCATAAGCTCCAATTTATCATCTAGTCCGAGAAGTGCTCTAACCTTATCTTTATTTTTAAGTATTTCACCAATCCATACTCCACCAAGTCCCAAATCATGAATTGCCAATAGCATATTTTGGAGACAAGCACCAATTGCTTGACAATCTTTTATATAATCATAAGACGCATCATGATCTAAAAAAACAGCGACCGCCACGGCGGCTTCTTCGATTATTCTGCTATACCGTGTTAGTTTAGACAATTTTTCTTTAAGTTCAGAATCCCAAACTATTGCAAACCTCCAGGGCTGGTTGTTTAAGCCCGATGGCGCCCAAGAGCCTGCCTCAAGAATTTTCATTACTAATTCTTTACTTACAGGACTGTTCGTAAATGATCGAATACTCCTTCGTTCAAAAATTGCTTTTAATACCTCTGATTCACTTAAAGAATTTTTGACGTTCATAATTCCTCCCTTTCGACCCCAAAACATAATCCCACAATTCTTATTCAAACAACATTTATGCCTATATATCAAATTTTCTTGCACATATGCTAAATAAATTGGATAAAATAGCTTCGTAAGTACAAGAGGTTCTTGCCTTTTTTGTTTTCATGTGTCAGTTTGGTTTAGCAAAAAACTTAAAAAGACATGAACCATTGCTTAGTATCAATGGGGTGTTTTTAATGAACCAAGCAGATCTTTCTGAGAAATCAGAATACAGGCAGGTGCTTAACGAATTATACAGCCTTCAGAAATTCGGGATCAAATTCGGCTTAAACAAAACTGAAAACCTCCTCAAACGCCTCGGAAATCCTCATCACTCTTTGAGGTGTATTCACATAGCAGGAACAAATGGTAAAGGCTCCGTAGCTGCAATGATTGCTGAAATTCTCACAAAACAAAATTTCAAAGTCGGTGTTTATACTTCCCCTCATTTAGTAAGATTTACCGAAAGATTTTGTATAAATGGGCGGGAAATAGAACCACATAGGGTTATTTCTCTATACAAAGACGTAAAAGCAGTGATGGAAAAAGGAAATTTGCCAACTTTCTTCGAAGTCACAACAACTATGGCTTTCAAATATTTCGCGGACGAAAATGTCGATTGGGCTGTAATTGAAGTGGGCATGGGAGGACGATTAGATGCCACGAATGTAATAACTCCCGAAGTTAGTGTTGTTACTAACGTATCCATGGATCATCAGGAATTTTTGGGAACCACTCTTGCAGCTATCGCCAGGGAAAAGGCTGGTATTATTAAAGAAAGGATTCCTGTAGTATCATCTGTCAAACAGCCAATGGTACAGGCAATTATAAAAACAACCTGTTACAGAAAGAACTCACCCCTAAGACTTTACGGAAGTGATTTTAGAATCCGAAGAGAAGACAATAGAATTTTTCATTACCTAGGATTTAATAGAACAATAAACAACCTTTCGATTTCACTTATAGGAGAGCATCAAAAAATTAATGCTTCTGTAGCGCTGGCGTGCATTGAAATCCTTGAAGACAAAGGACTTGCAAGAATAAGTGATGAATCAATCAAGTCTGCGTTAAAAAATGTAAAATGGCCTGGTCGAATAGAAATTCTTGAACGCAACCCAACCATTTTGCTTGATGGAGCCCACAATCCCAGCGGAGCTGAGTCGTTAAAGCAAGTTCTTAGATCTTTACCGTATAATAAGCTCCATTTGGTTCTGGGTATTATGGCAGATAAAGATATAAAAGGCATATTAAGAAAATTGCTTCCCAAGGCGGAAACGGTAATATTTACGAAACCTCGTTACGAACGAGCTGCTGACCCTGACTATTTAAAGAGGATTGCAAGACCCTATACTACCAGGTTTTATGTTATTCCAAATGTGCAACAGGCAATTACCCAGGCGAAAAGAGAGGCAGATCCGGAGGATTTAATATGTATAACCGGATCACTCTATTTCGCAGGAGAAGTAAAGGAACTTTTTGGAGAAAAACAAGAGATATGAAAATCAGGACCTTATTACTGGTTATCTTTCCCATACTCTTCTTTTGCCAATCTGCACTTTGTAAACTAGAACGACTGACAGAACCTGAAAAACTGCTGGCCGATCATAAAGCTCCATGGACTCTTAAAGCTGATAAAATAGAATACGATAAAAATATGCTAGAATATATTGCTACTGGAAATGTCATATTAAAATCTGATGGAAAGCTTATCAAAGCTGACTACGCTAAATTCAATAAAAAATCTGGAATTGTTAAGCTCAAAGGGAACGTTTTCATAAAATTCAATGGGGACTGGGCTCGGGGAGAAGAAGTCACATGGCATTTACAATCCGAAACTGGTTTTATCCGGAAAGGGCTCGTTTACTTTGCTCAAAATCATTTCTATGTGTATGCTGACAAAATGGAAAAAAGGGCGGGTAATGTCTTTTATTTGGAAAATGGATATATAACTACCTGCAATCCTTTGAAGCCTGACTGGAAAATTAATTACAATTCCCTCCTGGTTCCTTTAGAAGGTTTTGCTCAAGCTAAAGGAGCAACTTTCAAGATTGATAACATTCCTATTGCTTACGTACCCTGGGGATTTTTCCCCATTCAACAAGAAAGACAATCAGGTTTTTTAACGCCTGTTGTAGGTCTTTCGGAACTGCAGGGGTTTGAAATAGAAATTCCCTATTTCTGGGCAATTGATAAAAGTAAGGACCTGACATTATTTGGTCATTACCTCCAAAAGCGCGGCTTCATGGCAGGAGCGGAATTTAGGTGGAGTACTCTTGACTGGGGCGATGGAATTATCCTTGCCAATTATCTTCATGACAATGTCGACAAAGAACACCTGAACGATCAAGGTGTCCCATTTGAAACAAAGGACAGATACTGGATACGAGGGTTAATATCCACAAACTTTAAAAATGGTGTTGGTCTAAGATCCAAATTTGACTTTATTAGCGATAGAAATTTCCTAAAGGAATTTGAAAAGGGTTCCCCTTCTTTCGACTATACGGACAAGACATTTAGAAGATTTCTCGCAACGGGTGTTCTACAAGATAAAACCATGAGCGCCAGAGAATCAAACTTCTATTTCATGAAGCTCTGGGAAAATAGTGAACTGAGCTTGGACATCCACTACTGGGATGAAAAAGACCCTTTGCTGAATGATTTAACTCTTCAAACATTACCTCAACTCGAACTCAATGTTGCTCCAACCAAATTTAATAATGTTCCGTTATACTTTGAAATGAATTCGTCTCTGTCCAATTTCTGGAGAAACGAAGGAGTGTCTGGTACTAGAACGCGAGTTTCCCCAGGTTTTGCTTATCCTTTGAAATTGGCTCATTTTACTGTCACACCTGAAATGTTTCTGGATATGGCATTATACAACTTATATCAAACAGGGAGCTCTCATGATGATCTTGAATACCGTATAATACCACTTTTTAAAATAACAGCGGACACTCAGTTGGAACGTCTTTATGATCTGAAGTTATGGAATGTAATATCTCTAAAACATACAGTAAGACCCGAAATTGCCTATGAATTCACACCGGACATTGATCAAGAAGACATCCCATTCTTTGATAAATACGACTTTCTCCCAAAGAGAAATAGAGTTCGTTACGGCTTCACCACATTTGCAACGGTTAAGAAGACGTTTGGCACTAATGGTTCCGATTCACGACTCGCCAACGTGTCCTATGAAGAATGGCTTAGACTAAAAATCTTTCAATATTATCAATTCACTAAGCAATCCATTGACACACCTGAAGATCCATTATCCTACGATACATTTCGCAATAAAGAAGGTGACGGATTTTCTGACGTCTATCTGGAGCTAGACATAACTCCTCATAGATTTGTTGAACTCTCTTACGATCTTACGTTGTCTCCGGATGAGGATTTTGTAAGACGACACGATGCTTCTCTGATGGTAAACATGCCCTCAGGTCAAACGATAAAATTAGACTATCGCTACAGAGAAGAAACAACTACAGATGAATTCATTTCCGACTTTTCATGGAATATAACCCCATGGCTCACTGTCTCCATGTACCATGATTATTCCTTTGACAAAGGTGAAATGTTTAAACAAGGTTACGGCATAACCTACAGAAGAAATTGTTGGGCGATTTCTCTTTCTTACGAAAAAGAAGGAAACGATAGGCGATTTTTCGTTGGATTGAATTTGCTGGGCATAGGGCAAACAGCCCTTGGGTATTCCACTCTATCCGGCACAGAATTATCACGCTGATACTAATACTTGATATTGCCTTGATGTTTTGCAACATAACAAGAAGCTAAAGGACTTAAAAAACCATCGTTTAATGTGAACTTTTGAAAATCTTGCTAATTCTCCAAAATGAAAGTATAAGTATCTTTAAACTTGCGCGCCTGTAGCTCAGCTGGATAGAGCGCCGGACTTCGAATCCGTAGGTCGCAGGTTCGAATCCTGCCAGGCGCGCCAATGATTTCAACAACCCACGTAAATTTTTAAAAATGGCTAAATCAACGGTGCGCTTATAGTGTACCCCCAATAGAAGGTTCCCCCTAAACTGACCTTTTTGCAAGAGTAGGAAATAAAGTGTCAAATCGGGCATCATCTTGATTGGTGGTGGTGTATACGAATTTTCTGATTTCCCTGGGATAGTCCACAAAGACGATGAGGTTGTTAAAGTTTTCTTCCCATTTTTCAACCACTTCAAGATATTTTTACCCTATACTCCCCTAAAATGAATAAGAGCTTGCGTGACTTCTTCCTGGTAACACACACTAAGCTAGATTCTTGACTCTGGAAATTCTTTGAAAGCAACCTCATCAAGCTACCTCAAGTCATCGGGAAAGTATAGAAAACGCAAACAACAAATTGCGGAAGGCTATGGCGGGAAGGAGATTTTTGTCGACGGAAGAACCCCTGTGGCACTATACTTAGGTCTAAGTGGATCTATCTTGGAAGGTTTGTTTCTGCATGATACTTTGTAGAGGTTCGGACTCTTCTCCTTCTGGCAGGAGCATTGTAATATTCTCTGTCGAGCAAATGGCAGTGAAAAGGTTTTATGACTTCCTCAACTATCCACTTTGGACGCTTGGTATCCTCCAGAAGTTTTTTTATGCTTGCCCAAGTTTTTTCAGAATAATATGGGCACGTTTTTCCGTTATTAAAAAATTCACAATGGTAATGACTTACATATTTTTCATATTTCGTGCAGTACTTTATCTTCATAATCAACCTCCTCTATGTTATTAGTTATATTAACCATTTAAGACGGGCATGGCAACCTTAGAAGACTATATTAGAAGAACCCATAGGCAAAAAATTAGAACACAATAGAGAGATTCCCCCTAAGGGGACTCTCTCGATCGAAACACATAAAATGGAAGAAGCTAGAGGAGGGTGTTGATACGTTAGGCTATTTATTTATTATCTTTTTGTTGTTTTATTGTATGGCATCCCTGACATGTTATAGGAGCAGCTTTCGTCTTATTTTCGTGATTGTATTTCCTATGACATCCTATACAATTGTTGTGAAAGGCTAGTTTAAGGTTTAATTTTTGCTCGGGAATGGAGAGCCTCTTCTCATTTTTTACAGTGGGCTCGTTGTGACAGGCTTCACAGGAAGTTTCGTCTCCATCCTCCCAAACATTTTCCCCATTTTTATACAAATGATGGCAGTCTTGACAGTCTATGCCATAGTCGTCGAAGTGAGCCTGGTGATTGAATTTCACAAGAGGCATAGTATGCTTTTTGTATAGACTGGAATTTATAATAATTTCTTCCTCCTGAGCCAGAGAACGAATCACAGAAAAAGAAAGAAAGCCTAAAAGAACAAATACTACTATGACAACCTTTTTCATATTACGTCCCCTTGTTTAACTTATGAACTTTTATGAATAACATTACTGGAACCATCAGTCTTATCACGCCACCTTTTTAGTGAATTTTTTCTCTTGATGTCAAGTAATGTTTTTCACCACATGTTTTATTGAACAAATCTATCATCAGACTTTTTGCTTTCTACTTGGTCTGATGTTTTTTCCAACCATCCTATTTTTACCGGCGAATCTGGTACATCAAAGGGAGGAACAAAGGGTTTAATATCCAATAAGGGCGTACCATCTAGTATATCGGCACCCTTGAAGGTGATAACCCCATTTTCTATGGTTATGAGGGATACCACTGACAAACCAATGGGATTAGGCCTCACGGGGGCACGCGTAGCAAAAACCCCTCTAGTTTGTTGATCCAGGAATGGAACCACCTCAAGTTTGCAGGATGTTACCTTGTGGAAGTGATAAATCAGGATGATATGGGAGAATCCGTCCAGATCCTTGAGTCCCTTTTGAAACTGCTCAAATATCTCTGCCGTACCAACAACGTCTTTGGCACCCGTAGGTTGTATGGGCATTTCGCGCGTGTCCTTGAAGGGGGTTCTAATCACACCAATGGGCACATAGACAAATTTCTGTTGCATGACTTAGATTACCTCCTTGTTTTTAAGTTCTTCCATGTAAGAATGGCTATAACCCAATTCGTGTAAAACTTCTTGAGTATGTTGCCCCAGTTCTGGAGCGTGGAAACGAATGGCAGGTTTGATGTTTTTAAAACGAAAGGCGTTACCAAGCTGAAAATAGGAACCCCAGCTATCATGATTCATTTTGACAACAAGTCCTTTTGATATAAAGTTTTCGTTTTTTATTACTTCATCGAGGGTTTGCACCGGTTCGCAGCAGCAGTCAACTTTTGAAAAAATGTCTATCCATTCTTTTTGGGTTTTTGAGGAAAAGATGGCAGCGAGTTCTTCTTTAAGTTTTTTCTGGTGTTCTCCTGGAACGAAATAATCGGGAGAATTAAGATCAGATCGCCCCACTGTGTCACATAGGTTTTTCCAGAATTGAGGCTCAAGGGCGCCCAGCGCCATGTAGCGGCCATCCTTTGTTTTATAAACATTATAACAGGCAAAGCCATGGTTTAACATATCGTCTCCAGGTTCAGGTATTATGCCATCAGCTATTAGCTTTCCCCACCGCAAGCAGTTCCACATAACAGAAATATCTGTCATTGATATGTCAATATAATCTCCCCTACCCGTTTTTTCCCTTACATATAGAGCCATCATGATCGCAAAAGCTGCAGGCAGGGCTCCTCCTCCAATGTCTGCAATCTGAACTCCAGGAACAGTTGGGATCGTGGCCTTGGTGCCCGAATATGACAGTACCCCGCTCACAGCAAGGTAATTTATATCATGTCCAGCCTTATTACGCATTGTGCCAGTTTGACCGTATCCTGTGATGGAACAGTATATTAGCCTAGGGTTTAGCCTTGACAATTCATGATATCCCAAGTTCAGTTTTTCCATTGTTCCCGGTCTGAAGCCTTCTACCAATACATCAGCTGATTTAACAAGCCTTCGAAATATTTCCTGTCCTTCCTCGGATTTTAGATTCAGCGACACAGACTTTTTGTTTCTGTTTAAAACAATGTGAAACCCACTGACCCCTTTTAGTAGTGGAGGCCACCATCTTATGTAATCACCTTTTTTTGGTTCTTCTATTTTGATAACCTGAGCTCCGAAGTCCGCCAAAAGCATTGTGCAGAAAGGTCCCGGTAATAGCCTCGACAAATCTATAATTTTTAGATCACTCAGAGGCATG
Organism: Syntrophobacterales bacterium; assembly: GCA_026992355.1. Taxonomy (GTDB): domain Bacteria; phylum Desulfobacterota; class Syntrophobacteria; order Syntrophobacterales; family Thermodesulforhabdaceae; genus JALXAE01. The sequence goes on from JALXAE010000118.1 coordinate 21,083, forward strand.
TTTACGTAACTCATTCTATTCCTCCATTACATTTGAGACGATTTTAGTGTAAAAAACGTAGCGTATAGCTAGTAGATACTA
>JALXAE010000119.1 GCA_026992355.1 Syntrophobacterales bacterium
AAACAATAGCGTGATTTCTCCTGTGGTTTATGGCATCAAAAACCAGCGTTACTTCCCCGTGTTTTGCTTTTTCTGTAAGGATATGAATGTTATGTTCCTTGGAAGGATCAAGCAGTTCCTGGTAGTATAAACGGCGGAATTCCTTCCAGGATGATTCTTCATTGTCTGAAAGCAGGGCTTTAAGTTCAACAGATGGGGCAAGGTTTTTAAACCATCCGCTCAGCTGAAGATCATCTTCTCTCATGCCATCAGGTATAAACTGTTCTATTAAACATCTATAACCATCAGTTGTTTCGGGAGCCTCGTGGACACTTTTAATTTTTATGCCCATTTTCAACTCCAGGGTTTGGTTTCCTAAATTTTTCTCCTCCCTTTAACTCACTGGCGATCCTGGAGGAACATCTCTATCACAGGTCAAAAGAGCTAAGCCATCGGGGGATTGTGCGGCAAGAATCATGCCCTGCGATTCGATACCCATTAGCTTTGCCGGTTTAAGGTTGGCTACTATGACGACTCTTTTGCCTATTAACTCCTCAGGTTTATAGTCTTTAGCTATTCCGGCCACGACCTGTCTCTTTTCCCCGATATCAACAACAAGCTTTAAGAGTTTTTTTGACTTTGGGATGCTTTCCGCTTCCAGGACGATTCCAACAACGAGTTTAATCTTCGAAAATTCGTCAATGGATATTACATTTTCCATCTTTTTCGCCTCATCTATTTTGTCTTCCCCGTTTCCAGGCTCTTTCGATTCCTCTTTCTGCTTCTCTTTCCATGCGTCAATATCGATACGTGGAAACAGAGCTTTTCCTTTTTCGACCTTTGAACCTTCCTTCAGACCCAGAAGTTTCAAATCGTCGTTCCACCGCAGTTCTAAAGCCTTCTTTTTTATGCCAAGGCGAGTGAGCATTTTTTCTGAAGTATCTGGCATAAATGGAGCTACCAAAACAGCCACGATCCTGTTTACTTCCAGAAGTAGTCTCAAAACTTTGTTGAGATAGCCTTTTTGGGTTTCGTCCTTTGCAAGCTCCCAGGGAGAAGTTTCATCCACATATTTGTTTGCTCGGTTTATGAGCTCCCATACAGACATTAAGGCTTTGTGGAAAGCAAATTCCTTCATAGATTTTTCATATTCTTCCTTTGTTAAATCCACCTGAGAAATGAGCTCTTTTTCCTTCTCAGTTTCCGCCTCATTTAAAGGTGGTACAAGGGAATTACAGAATTTCTTGACCATAGCCAGAGTTCTACTGAAAAGATTTCCTAAATCATTAGCCAGATCGGAATTCAAGCGTTGTATTAGAGCTTCTTCACTGAAGTTGGCATCAAGCCCAAAGACCATATCCCGAAGCAGAAAGTATCGAAAGGCATCTAGGCCGTAGATTTCCACAAGATCCAGGGGTCTAACAACCGTGCCTTTGCTTTTACTCATTTTGGCTTCTTCAATCTTCCAATAGCCATGAACATGAAGACTTCTATAAGGTTCAATTCCTGCTGCTTTCAACATAGTAGGCCAGTAGATACCATGAGGTTTCAGAATGTCTTTGGCTATTATGTGGTTGGCGACCGGCCAGAAACGTTTAAAGAGCTCTCCGCTGGGGTATCCAAGAGCCGACACGTAGTTAATCAGGGCATCAAACCAGACATAAGTAACGTAGCGGTCATCGAAGGGAATTGGAATCCCCCAGCTTAGGCGTTCTCGAGGTCTGGATATACACAGGTCTTCCAGGGGTTCTTTTAGAAAGGATAGCACTTCGTTTCTGTATCGTTCAGGCTGAATGAAGTCTGGGTTGTCTTCAATATATTTTACGAGCCAATCCTGATACTTGCTCATTTTGAAAAAGTAGTTTTCCTCTTCCCGGACAATCGGTTCTCTGTCGTGGTCTGGGCATTTCCCATCTACAAGTTCACGCTCCATAAAAAAACGTTCACAACCGATACAGTAGAGCCCTCGGTATGAGCCAAAGTAGATATCACCAGAGTCGTAAACCTTTTGCAAAATATACTGCACTACTTTTTTATGACTTTCGTCAGTTGTCCTTATGAAGTAATCGTTAGAAATATTAAGGCGAGGCCAAAGGTCTTTAAAAAGCTGACTGTTTCTGTCAACGTAATCCTTCGGATCTAGTCCAGCTTCTCGTGCAGCCTGGGCAATTTTGTCTCCATGCTCGTCCGTACCTGTTAGAAAAAACGTTTCATGTCCTATGAGTTTGTAAAAACGATTTACCACATCGGCCACAATAGTTGTGTATGCATGACCAATGTGTGGAGCAGCATTTACATAGTAGATAGGAGTGGTTACATAAAATCTGTTCATTGCTCTTCCTCTTTTTCCAGTTTGTCATCTTCTATAGGTGGGAACTCAATATCAACGGTTGTTCCGTCATCAAGTTCAACAGTAACTGTTCTTTCAAGAGCGTTTTGGCGTACCACCTTTCCAACGCCGTAAATGGTTTCCATTTTTTTCCCTACCTTGGGTAGGTCTTTTTTCAATAAAGTATAAATATCGCTTTCATACTGCAAACAACACATAAGACGTCCACAGGCACCGGATATTTTTAGTGGATTAAGGCTCAGATTTTGTTCTTTGGCCATTTTTATTGAAACTGGGTGAAATTTTAAAAGAAATTGCGAACAGCATATGGGTCTTCCACACATTCCAATACCGCCGACCATAGCAGCGTGGTTTCTAACGCCAATTTGTCTAAGTTCTATTCTCATCCTCAGGTGTTTTACAAGGTCTTTAAGCAATTCTCGAAAGTCAACCCTACCATCAGCGGTAAAATAAAAGATAATCTTCGATCCATCAAAGAGAAGTTCCACATCAACTAGTTTCATAGGTAGGTTGTGATGTTCAATACGCTCAAGACAAAACTCTCGTGCTTCCCTTTCGAATTCTTTGTCTTTTTGATATTTTTCAATATCTTCTTTTGTTGCGATCCTATCAATAGGCTGTAGTTTCTCTGCATCCAGCTCCAAAGTAAAAGGTCCCTCCACAACTTCCCCAACAGCTGGCCCTTCGCTAGATTTAGCCACGACATAATCGCCCTTTTTCAGATTGTAGCTTCCACATTCGAAGTGATGTATGAAGCCTCGTTTTCTGAACCTAACTCCAACTATCTTTGCCATATAAGCTTTCCTTAATCGAAAGTCCTATTTCTTCTGCCGTCAGCATTTTATTCACGTTAAATTGCAAATTTTGCTCACTTTCTTCCACACATTCAAACAAATTCAACAAAGTGTTAAGCTCAGTTTCAGTTATATCACCTTTGTCCATTCCGCCGATTTGCTTTCTTATGAGAAGCATTAACCAGACCTTGACAGCATAGGTGAACTTGGCCATCGAGTCAAAATCATCAATCATGTTTTTTGTATCATTGAAAAACTTCCACATGGGCATGTTTTTTAATTCGACTGTCCAATTGCTAAATCGGTTCCATAAAGCAATGTTCTCTTCACCAGCCCATTCATCTAAACCATTTAAACTTCCGTTAGCAAGCATGGAACACAGCCGGGCCTTTTCAGCTTCCAGTTGCTTCCTTTCTAGGGCAATATTTTCAAGCTCCTTTGCTGTCAATGGTTCTAATTTTATGTGACAACATCTTGATACAATGGTGGGAAGTAGCCTGTTTTTATCACTAGAAAGCAAGATAAAAACATTACCAGGTGGTGGCTCTTCAAGGGTTTTCAAAAGGGCATTGGCAGCCTGTTCGCTCATCTTTTCCGCATCTTCTAGTATTATAACCCTGCTTTTCGAAAAGTCGGGTTTAAACTTAAGCTCTGGAATAAGGCCTCGTAATTGATCTATCTTTATGGTTCCTCCATCTGGAACTATAAAGACGAGGTCGGTATTTTTTTCAGAAATTAAGCGTTTGCAAGATGTGCATTTTCCGCAAGGCTCCGATCCCTTTGCAAGTTCAAAACACATGAGCCCTGCGGCAAAAGAAATGGCTATATCCTTTTTGCCTATTCCAGGTCTTCCTGTTATAAGCAGGGCATGTGGTGTTCTGCCCGTCTTGAGTAAGTTTTTGAGTAGTCTTTTAGTTTTCGACTGTCCAGGAATATGTTCAAAACTTATGTTCATCTTTCTTACCATGTTTCAAGGAATGTATTGTATCTTCAAATATGAGTTTTATTTCTTCTAATGATTTTTTGGAATTTACTATAATGAAGCGATCACTATATTTTTCTGCAAGATGCAGATAGCCTTCCCTGACTTTTTCAAAAAACTCAAAGCCCAATTTTTCCCATCTATCTTTTTTTCGACCCCTTTTTGCGATTCGACTCCATGCTACCTCTACGGGACAATCCATTAGCACGGTCAAATGAGGGAATAAGTTTTCTCCGGCATAACTGTATATTTTTTCTAGGTGCTCAAGCTTAAGTCCCTGACCATATCCCTGATATGCGAAGGTTGAGTCAACAAACCTGTCGAAAAGAATCCATTTACCGGAAGAGATGGCCGGCTTTACTATAGAATGGATATTATCAATTCTAGCGGCCATGAATAGTAGAGCATCAACCCAGGGGTGATGATATGCGTCCGTGGTAGATGTTATTTGCCTCACCAGGTTTCCCACTGAGGTTCCACCAGGTTCGGAAATTGACAATATTTCGATGCCAGTGTTGCGCAGAATTTCCTGAAAAATGCCCAGAGCCGTTGTCTTTCCAGAGCCGTCTATGCCTTCGAAGCTTATAATCTTTCCCATTTTGACTAGCTCTTCTTTATAATGGCATCAAAGGCAAGTTGTTTTGGTTGTTCGTTTTCTGAGAGAATGTTGTCGAGTCCATTAAAATCTGAAGTAGGTATAAAAAACTTTGCCTTGTAATGGGACTGGTAGGATGTCCATTTCTCACCTTCGAAAGTTTCATTATAAAGTCGTGCAAGTTCATTCATTTTAGCATCCAGGTTGTCAGCAAAATGGAGAGCAACAGCTTCTTTTGTCATGGGAAGCCTTGCAGCACCGTATTCAAATTGACCGTGGTGGCTTAGAATTAAATGCAAGATGACCATAGCTTTTTCTGCAGGAAATCCATTCACAGATTTTATTAGTTCTTGAGCCATCTGTACTCCTAATACTGTGTGTCCCATTAACCTTCCTTCGTCAGAAAAATCGATAGTCCAATCGTATGTGTACTCCTTTATTTTGCCAATATCATGCAAGAGAGCTCCCGTGTAGATAACATCCCTGTCCAGATCAGGGTATTGTGTACAAAGAAATTCAATTAAGTTTAATACGGAATAAGTATGTTCTAAAAGTCCTCCCAAATACGCATGGTGATACTTTATTGCGGCCGGAGCACGGCAAAAGGAGCGAACAAGCTCTCTGTTTTTTAGAAATTCCATCCAGAGCTTTTGACACCACCTGCATTTTAGATTGACGAAAAACCTTTCTTTCAACGCTAAAAAAAGCTTTTTTGCAGTAGATCTTTCCAAAGATGGCAAAAAATCTTCAACTCGGAGATGTTGGACTGCCACGGGTTCTATTTTTTCCACAATAACCTGAAGAACATCGTTAAATGATTCTGTTCTCCCTGTTATCTTCACCGGTCCTTTGTCTGGGACCTTGCTGAATTCGATTCCCGAAGATTCCCATATCTTTGCATTGACGGATCCTGTTTTGTCAATCAGTAGGAGGCTTATAAACTGCTTTCCAGTTTTTGTTGGCTTAATTTCCCTTTCACTAATAACAAAAATGGAAGTTATTTTTTCATCTGGTTTCAGATCCTTAACAAAAACCTCTTTCTTGTTTTCCACTTGCGACTCCTTACTGCCATAATGTTGTACTTTGAGCTTCTATCGAGTTGTCATTTTAATTTTCTAGCCTATAATTTCCCAGAGGAAGTTTTGATGCTAACACTTAAAAAAAATCTTCGCTATAGGGGAGTTTCATGAAAAACGAATTTGTACATCTCCATGTTCATACTCACTACAGCTTACTTGACGGAGCCATTCGGCTGAAAGATCTCATGAGTGCTGTAAAGATGTACGGTATGCCAGCGGTTGCCATTACCGATCATGGCAATATGTTCGGGGCTCTTGAATTCTACGAAATGGCTCGTTCAAACGGTATAAAACCTTTGATAGGTTGTGAGGTTTACATAACTCCTTATACCCTGAAAGATCAGGCAGAAAAAATACAGAATGCCAGAGGTACTAATGAGGATAAAAACTACCATCTGGTGTTGATTGCTCAGGATTATGAAGGTTACCAAAACCTGATGAAGATTGTTACCATAGCTCATCTTGAGGGTTTTTATTACAAACCATGCATAGATAAAGAACATTTAGCAAAGCACAGCAGAGGATTAATAGCTCTTTCTAGTTGTCTAAAAGGAGAAGTATCCCGTCATATATTGAAAGGATCACTGGAAAAGGCTGAAAAGGCAGCGGGTGAATACGCCGACATATTCGGCAAAGGTAATTTTTTCCTAGAACTACAGGCAAACGGGCTTCTTGAACAAGCAAAGGTAAACGATGGATTGCTTAAACTG
>JALXAE010000120.1 GCA_026992355.1 Syntrophobacterales bacterium
AATATAGAGGCATCAGGTTAGGCTTGAACATTATTCTAATGTTTTGCCCTAGGGATCATAATGATTTTTTTGTTGCCGGAAAAAGACTTTAATATTATCTTATTCAAAGTAAGTCTATCGTCTTTGTCTAAGGAAACTGAATGGTAACTACGAAGCTTAAAAAAATCTCATTTAATGCCAAACCTTTTTTAAAAAAACTTTTTATTGTTTTTCTAGATCTGGCTTCTGTTACTCTTGCCTGGTTTGGAGCCTACTGGTTAAGATTCAGCTTTGACATACCTATCTGGTTCTTTGAACAGGCACTTGATCTTGCACCGTTGGTACTTGGAATTCAGGCTATTGTCCTTCTAGTCTTTAGGCTTGACCGGCTAATACCCCGTTTTACATCACTTCCAGATCTAACCCGTATTTTGGGATTCAGTCTTGCCGGCGTAGGGCTTTCGACCCTTGCCATCTTTTTGAAGTTAAGCGGCTTTCAGGGATTTCCCAGGTCCATTCCCGCCCTTGACCTTATGCTGATTGTCTTGCTGGTTAGCGGCTGGAGAATCCTTCCACGGCTTATAAGAGAAAACAGGGGCCTTCGGAATCACGGCAAGAAAACCATCATCATAGGAGCTGGCCAGGCGGGAGAGATGCTCGCAAGGGATATGATCCGCCATGTTAATTCAAAGTACAGGCCCTTGGCCTTCCTGGACGACGATCCGAATAAAAAAGGAAGGCTTCTCCATGGACTTCCAGTAGCTGGAACCATCAAAGACCTGCCAGAGCTTGCAAAAAGATTTGGCGTTGATCTGGTTGTTATAGCCATTCCTTCTGCAAACAAGAAAACCATTGGTGAAATTGTTGAAATTTGTGATGATGCCGGGGTGGAGTACCGAATCCTGCCTTCAGCTGCAGACATAATTTCCGGCAGGGTGACCGTTTCTGACATCAGACGGGTCACCATTGAGGATCTGCTTGGGAGAAAAACAGTTCCACCAAGAAGAGACCTCCTGGAAAGGTGTATAAAAAACAAGGTAGTAATGATAACGGGGGCCGGAGGCTCCATTGGTTCCGAACTGTGCAGGCAGGTATCATCTCTTAATCCGAAACGTGTAATTTTATTTGAACATTCTGAATATGCGCTTTACAAAATAGACTCGGAGTTAAAACAGGAACTTCAAAATCGCGTAGAAGTTATTCCCATACTGGGTTCTGTTAACAATTTCAAAAGGGTAAAAACCGTCTTATCCGTTTTCAATGTTGGCACCGTTTACCATGCCGCAGCCTATAAACATGTCCCACTAGTGGAATACAATCCCATAGAGGGCATAAGAAACAACCTGTTTGGAACCCTCAATACTGCCCTTGCTGCCCTTGAATGTGGTGTGGAAACGTTTCTCCTCATCTCCACAGACAAGGCAGTCAGGCCCACAAACATAATGGGAGCCAGTAAGCGACTTTCAGAAATGGTGCTCCAGGCTCTATCACAACATCAAATTGAAAGAAATCTTCATCCAACAGTATTTACAATGGTACGATTTGGAAACGTACTTGGTTCTTCCGGTTCTGTGGTGCCACTTTTTCGAAAACAAATCGAGCAAGGGGGGCCGGTTACTGTTACCCACCCGGAAATCACCCGCTACTTTATGACTATCCCAGAAGCTGTTCAGCTAGTGATACAGGCAGGTTCCATGGCAAAAGGCGGGGAAGTATTTGTGCTCGACATGGGAGAGCCAGTAAAAATTATGGATCTTGCACAAAAAATGATAAAATTAAGTGGATTTACCATAAAAGACGCCAATAATCCAACTGGCGATATTGAAATCGTTTTTACAGGGCTTAGGTCAGGGGAAAAACTCTACGAAGAGCTCCTTATCAGCGAAAATGTATCGCCCACAAAACATCCTATGATATTGATGGCCAAGGAAATTTACATTGAATGGGATAAACTCCAGCGCTTACTAAAACAACTGGATATGGCGTGTAATGCCTTTGATCTGAATGCTGTTAGAAAGATCCTTGCACGAACCATCAAAGGGTATGTTCCCCAGTGTGGAGTGGTAGACCCGGTTTGGCTTGCCAAAAAGGCAGAAGCTGACCGCCCCAAAAAAGAAAATGACAACAAGGTGTATAGAATTTTTTAAACCTTTTATTATTTGTTGTCTTCCGCGGGCTTTCATTACAATAAATGTTCAATACTTGTCCTCATAATTCTAATTCCAAGATCATTCCAAGACATGTAAAATGGGGCTTATCTGCCCTGCTGGTCTTATTTATCGCCATTCCCCCGCTCTTTTTCATTCCAGGCAGCTTTAAAGGAAAGTGGATTTTCACGGAATACATGGAAGCAAAACTTGCAGCCGTAACCGTCCTTTTTTGGGCACTTGCCTCATTCTACTGCCTTTTTCTTGCGTGGAAACGCATTAATGTTGAGTCCACGTCGTTAAAAGAACCTACACTGTGGTCTCTTTGCTTCTTATGTATCTATTCCCTGTTTTCCATATTATGGGCACCTGTGAAAGAAGCTGCCCTATACGAGTCGTTGCAATGGATGACACTCACCTTCATGTACGTTATTCTTACCGCCATGTTTTTCCAGGAACCGGGTTGGGCAAAACTCGCACTTATTGCCCTGACCGGAACCTTTTTGGTGGTTACCGCTATAGGGCTAGTTCAAATGCATGTGAACATACCCTTTCTAAAGCCGATTCCTGGAACAAGATTCGGCTCCACCTTTGGTGCAAAGAACACATGTTTTCTTTCTGTTGCAAGCCAGTTTTTCCTGTTATGTTTTATATGTTGGGTTGCAATACTGCAAAAAAAGAAATTTCTAGGCGTCATTCTTGGCCTGTGTGTAATTATCGAGTTTATCTATATTGCCATATCACTTAGCAGGACATCCTACGCTGCTATGAGTATGGGTTTCTTAACACTTATGGTTATCAGTGGCGCAATGTCAAAAAACAAGGTCCTTTTCCTCCAAAGGGCCATGGGACTTGCTATAGTAATAGTAATGGCAATAGCCGCTATTTACTATGGCTTTCCTGCCCAGTGGCATCGCATGAGTAACAGGGTATCCAAACGAATTATACCCCTTCTTTCTCGGCCGGGCACATATCTGTTTCAAACGTCAAGGGGCCAGGTTATCCTGGATTCTCTTGAAATGATAAAGGATCACCCCTTGGGTGTCGGGGCAGGAAACTGGATATTTGAATACCCTCTATACCGGAACAGGCTGAATGTAAGGGCATTTAATAGAAGAAAACAGATAACAAGGGCTCATAATGATTATATACAGTATCTCGCAGAACTTGGATTTCCCGGTTTCCTGGCGCTCTTTGGTCTCATAGGTATTCAGTACAAGAAATTAATTTATTTCATGCGGCAAAAGTCCCTGCCCTATTCTAAAGAGGACAAAATCCTTGCTATGCTATTGTGCTCCCAGTTTACAGCCGTGTGCGTAATGCTTCTGTTTAGTTTTTACCTGGAGTTTCCATACAGGAAATTCTTGTTTGTCTTTTTGATTACTTTAATTTATTCTTTGACTCGTAATGAAGAAAGAAAAAAAGGGCTCCACCAATAAAGAGTTTCCTGCAGATCAGCGGGACACTTGTTCGCCCATGGAGGATGAAATAGACCTGGCGGACCTCCTGGCCGTTTTTTGGCGTCACCGGCTCCTAATTGTTGTGGTGACATTATCGGTAATAGCCGCAGGGGCCGTGTACTGCATCACGTCCACGCCCCTTTACGAGATCAATGCACAGGTACGCCCTGGAGTAACAAGTTATACCAGCAACTACAAAGAAAAACGGGGCCTTACGCCTGGAGCCATTAAATACTGGTTTTCTAAAAAGGCGTATGCTTCGTATTTCAACAATGTAGCTGAGGAAAAACATACGAGAAATATCCCAAGCATAAAGGCCATCACAAATAGAAATTCCAGGATAATCAATCTACTGATCTATTGGCCGGAGGATAAAGAAGGAAAATTTCTTCTTGAAAAGGCTTTGGAGGCTTTTTCCTACACCTTCAAGAAAAACCTCAAAGGAGAAATTGCGATTGGGAAAAATCGGCTGCAACATAGGATAGGCCAGTTTAAATTGCAGCTTCAACGGATCGAAAATAATAAAAATGAGCTTAGAGGTGATATTAAAGAAAAAGAAAATAAAATTTTGTTGCTTAAAAAACGTTTAGATACCCTTAAAAGAAATAAAAAGGAAAACGAAAAGACCAAAAGATATGTAGAAACACATTTAAAAGAAGTTTACAAAAATACGGACCAATTCATCAAACTCAGAAAAGAAATGATAACTGCCGGCACTTTGGCAGGTGTGGATAAATTTACTCTTTTAATGCTATCTAATATTGTCCAACAAAATGTTTCGTACGCTTCCAATCTTGAAAAACGTATTTCAACTTTAGAAAAGGAAATAAATGATTTTATTATAGAGGAGATGCAATTTAAGAGTGAAATTGATAAAATTCATCTTACAATAGCTCAACTTAAATCCAAGCTCTCCAAGGAACTACCCATAAAAGAACAAGCCCTGGAAAAACAAATAGACGTTATAAAATCCGAAATTAATACCATTCAGCCCCTTGAGATTGTACAGAGCCCGTTTTCTTCACCAGGGCCGGTAAAACCCAGAAAAAAAATGATCATGGCCCTCTCAGTGGTTATGGGATTCCTAATGGCCCTGTCTGCCGCAGCATTTAAGGAATTTTGGGGGCATGTCAAATCTAAATTATCGTCATGAGTTCCATGGAACTCTACTTCTGTTTCCAAATAAGCACGTCCATAAATTAAGAGCACAAAAATAAAGTAGTACCTGAAAATTTTCAAAAAAACTCATATTAGTTTCTGACCTTCTTCCTCAGTAGCCTATTGTTATTCCATCAAATTTCTTAGGTGCCGTTTTTTAAACCTGCTTGCCAATTTTCCGATAAGAATCACATAAAGGCCATTTAATATGTCCTTTCTACAGTTTTTTCCATGCAAGTATGGCATGCGCCGACCCCAAACCCTGGCACTAAATTTGCGTTCAAGTCTAAGAAATTACCCTTAGTGGAAGGAGGATATTCATGTTTTCAGGGATTCAAAGAACAAAAGATTTTACAGGGATCACACTCTTGGTGTGGCTGTTTCTTGCAATTTTTTTTGCAGGTGATTGTCTTAGTGCAAACATTCTTTTCTCAACAGACGCATCAGTGGATTTTGCCGCGCCCGAGGGAGGAAAAACTAATACTGGATTCCTGGTCAAACTGAATAAACAAGTACTTCATGCCATGAAACCAGGCATGGAATTTACTGTGATCCTTGCAAATAACCAGGAGCTTACCCTGAAAATAGACGAGATAGAAAACCGCCCCAACGGTAAGGTGTGGAAGTGCAGCGTGCCCCAGGTTTACGGTACAGGCACGGCCCTATTTTTTATCAAGAACAGTGTTATTGCAGGCCGCGTATTTCTAAACGGCATTCAATACACCATTACGGCAAAGGGCATTGATGATATTTACCAGATCGACAACTCCAAGGATATGAAGGAACCTGTTGAACCCAATGACTTTATCATTCCTCCAGCTACTCCCGTTAGTGAATCCTCTCCTGGTGCACCCATGGACTACGCGGCTCCCGCAGGGGATGGGGTCACCACAATAGATCTCTTGATTCTGTACACACATGGAATGGCGCTAAAATACAAGGGTGAGGCCTTGGACACGTACCTTAATATGCTCGTTGAGCTTGCCAATGACGCGTATAAAAAAAGCAAAATAAATCTGAAATTGAATCTGGTAGGAACGCACGAAGTAAACTACCCGGATGATACCCGTCTTGACACAGCACTTACGGCTTTGAGACTTCACCAGGGTGTCTTTTCAAATGTGCCAGCACTAAGAAATCAGGTGGGTGCTGACCTGGTCAGCCTAGCAAGGGTTTTCCATCATCACAACGATAAAACCTGCGGGCTTGCGTATCTGCTTCAGCACGAGAATTCCTCGTCCCAGTCCTTGGCATTTTCAGTGATTCAGACTGGCCATGCCTCCGATAATTACTATTGTAATGATTATACATTGGCTCACGAACTGGGACACAACATGGGGTGCGCGCATGACAAAAATCATGCACATTCACATGGGATTTATTCATACTCTTACGGATATGGAATAAGCGGTACCTTTGGAACAATCATGAGCTATCTGCGTCCCAGAATAGGTTACTTTTCAAATCCCAACATTACATATAAAGGACATCCCATTGGAATACCCAATCAGGCTGAAAATGCACGTACCATCAATAATACCAAGGCATTCATAGCCGCATACAGAAAGCACGTGGCTGGAGGCAGCGGTGGTGGCGGAGGCGGCACCACTACAGTGAAATACTGTAGCGCACAGGCCGGAAGCCAAAAGTACGAGTGGATTAAAACCGTGGCTCTGGGAGGACTGACTAACTCATCAGGACCAAGCCATTACTCAAACTTCGCTTCCAA
>JALXAE010000121.1 GCA_026992355.1 Syntrophobacterales bacterium
CCATTTTTTTAAAAAATCTTCATCACCCCGCCGGAAAAACCTACAGGTATGTGTGTCATGGGTTTCATAATCAACACCTTCCAGTACCCACACATGATTAGAAGCCCTCGCCATCAAATAGCGTAAGCGATAAGATACAAGACCCAACCACGGAAGAAACAAAATGAACCATACCAACACCAGAGGGAAAAATCTAACATCGTGACCAACAATTATAGAATGGGCAAAGCCAATAGCTGCCGCACAATAAAGAAGACTATGGGTTGGCTTCCACATCCTGAAAGGAACAAACACTCTTCCAGCCTGGGCAATCACTGAAGCAAAAACAAGAGCCAATACAGCCCACCGGGCAAAAACCAGCGCGTTTTCAGTAATATCCCAGGAATAAGGGAAAAATTGAAAAGCAAAATCCCAATCCCAACTCATGCCTTTTGATTTTGCAAAAACGAATACCCTGCAAATGACATGAACAAAAACAAGTATAATGGCTAAAGGAGCTATCTTCTTGTGTATTCTAATAAGCCTGTCGAGGCCAAAGGCCCTTTCAAGAATAAAAAATCTGGTTCCCATAATTGTCAACACGACAAAAATATATAGCGCGAAAAAACCAAAAAGATTACCTAAGGCACCTACTTTCTCTGCCAGAGAACCATGCAATAATAATCCACCATTTACCTTAACCCATCCCCCTACAATCAAAAGAAAAAATGAAAGAGCCACAATAAACCAAAGAATCCTGAGTAATTTGCGCCCCAGCATACCATCCCCCAGCTTGAAGGGTTTTCACCATACTAATGCAGCACATATCTTTAACCCCTATCTAGCGAAAAAAAGCACAAAACGAAAGAAAATTAAAGTGCAAGAGGATCAATCAACTGGTACCCCAAAAAAACTCTGACATTTCAGGAAGAAAATTTTCCTTCAAACTTCTTTACGGCTTCTCGAAAACCATCTGGAACTCTGGCGGGTTTCTCCGTGTTTTTATCGACCATAACATTGACAATATAACCCTCCGCGACCATCTCACCAGAATCCTCTTTGGTTATAGCCAGATCATAGCGAAAACTTGAATTTCCTATCTTGGAAATCCTGGCAAATACTTTAAGACTGTCATCAAAAAAAGCTCTACCTTTATACCTACAAAGTGTTTCAACCGTGAAAAAATCAAGATTTTCTTCCAATAACTTATCGTAACTATAACCAATTGCTTTCATATAATCTGTTGTGGCAATGTCGAAGTAGGCAAGATAATTAGCAAAATATACATGCCCCTGAGCATCGGTGTCCGAGTATCGAACCCTAACCTTTGTGTAAAACCTGAAATCCATGAAATCCTCCCCAAAAAATTAAAACCCAAACTGAGCCAGTAATGCATCAACTTCATCCTGGGATTTGAGGGCCCCTTCCATTTTTTCATGGGCTGGGCCGTATAGTTCATCTTTGCGTTTCCTTTTCTCAAGTTTTACACCAAAGCTTTTTATTATACCCACTAGCCTGTCCTGTAATTCTTTCATAACATCCATAACCTTCAAAACAGTCTGGCCACTCAAATCCTGAAAATTCTGAGCCGATAAGATTTTATCAATGTCCTCTTTGTCTTCTAATCTAGCTGAGCGCATAGTCTCTACAATTTTTTCAATTTCGCCTAACCTCCCGTGAGCACTCTCACCGATCGGTTTTAGCCGCCTTATGTGGCTATGCAATTGATCAATAAGATTTTCGTACTGCTTAAGCCTATCTCGAAGTCGCTCGGTACAATCGAGAGTGGTATTTGCAGCTTCTTCAGTAAGCTTCATAAGATGTTGCAATCTATCTTCCGAATCTGGCAAGTAATCTTCCGCTAACTCCCTCAGAGCAGGATCAATGGCATTGGCAAACTCCTTAAAAGCAGTATAGAGCTGCCTTGCCATAGAACCAATTTCATTAAATATTTCTCCGCCTTCTTGCATACTAGATAGTTCTTCGAGCACTTCTTGGGCCTTTTCAAAATCGCCATCTGAAAAGGCAGCCATAAATTCTTTAATTTTGGCCAGCACTTTGCGCTCTAAGTCGTCTTCGGCAGGGATGTCCTTTGTTAAGTCCCTTTCAGGATCCGCAGGAGCAAGGAGTCTCTGGACTTTTTCCAGATTTTCCGGGGGCACCGTGATAACCACTTCACCATCGGGCTTAGTCTCCATCTGAACCCCGAGGTGCGAAACCGCCCTAGTAAGCGACTCCATTTCCTCCTGTTCTTTATCTTCTTGTTGTACCTGCAAAGTCTCAGCCGGCTCCTCCGGTTCCGTACTTTCCTCAATTTGAGCCTTGGTCTCTTTCGCTGCCTTCTTTTCTTTAGATTCTTCCCTGACTACAAACCTACTAACCTGCCAGTCCGTGGGAATGGGAAGCCCGAGTATTTCAAAGGCTTCAAGAACAGAAGCTCTAATATCTTCAACCGTTTCCTGTACTAAGCCACTTTTTAAAGTAGGAAACACAAAGGCAAGACCAGTGAGCTCTTCCGGCGACAGGTCTGGTTTTTTTACATATTTTTCTATCTCTCGTCCCACCCTTCTCAACGCAACCAGCCCGGAACTCTCAGCAATCTTCTGAAATTGTGTCATCAAAGATGCGACTTGAGCAAGAGCATCACCTGGAGCTAGCTCATTTTTTTCCAATTTACCCATTATTTCTTCGCACTGTTCCAAAATACTTACTAGTTCTGGAGCTCCTTTAAGAGGCATAAGCCGTCTCCTTTAATATCCTTTTTAATAAGCTCATCCATCACCCTAGCTGTCGCGGATAGGGATTTGAATCTTTTTAATTCAAATGGTCTCCCTTCAGCCACAATCTTTCCGCCATTAAGGCCGCTGCCCGGGCCTAAGTCAATAACATAGTCACAGGCTTTTACAAAATCCATGTTATGCTCAATCACAATCACTGTATGTCCCCTGGCAACAAGTTTTCTCAAAACCCCTATCAGCTTTTCCACATCCAGAAGATGCAATCCCGTTGTCGGTTCATCAAGCAAAAAAAGAGTAGGTCTGGAGTTTTTTACAAGCTCTTTGGCGAGTTTAATTCGTTGAGCCTCCCCACCCGACAAAGTAGGACTTGCCTGTCCGAGTCTAATATAACCCAGCCCTAATTGATTTACCAAATTGATGGTTTTAAACAACTTGGGATGAGATGCAAAAAGGTGTTGGGCTTCATCAAATGTCATATTCAGCACATCCGCTATGGTCTTGCCTCTGTATTTAACGGAAAGCACTCGTGGATTGTAACGCGCTCCATTACATGCCGGGCAAGTACGTTCTACATCGGGAAGAAAGTTCATCCTTTCGGTAACTACACCCAGCCCGGAGCAAACCGGGCATCTACCGGAAGCTACATTAAAAGAAAAATGCGAGGACAAAAAGCCTTGAGCACGCGCTTCCGGTAAGGATGCGAAAATATTGCGGATATAGTCCCAAATTCCGAGGTAAGTGGCAGGAATGGACCTGGGGGTGCGACCAATGGGCTGATGATCTACCCTTTGAACAGCACTCAGGTATTCAAAACCTTCAACCTCACCACATCGATCTTCCCCTATAAATAGCCACCTTTTTTGCCCCAGAAGCTGACACAATTTGGGGTAAATAACATCATAAAGTAGTGTACTTTTTCCGGATCCGGAAACTCCAGTTATACAGGTGATAACTTTAAGAGGTATCCTTACCGTTATGTTTTTTAGATTTCTAAATCTGACATCGTGAAAGATCAGCCATCCAGATGGAACAGAATACTCAAAAGGGGAAGCATCCAAAACATCCGACAAAAAGGTCTTATGAGTTAGTGTATCAGGTCGCTTTAAAAGCTCATCAAAACCGCCACAAGCAACAACTCGACCACCAGCGCTTCCTCCCCCGGGCCCAAGTTCAATCAAATAGTCAGCATTTTTTATGGTCTCCAGATCATGCTCAACAACCAGAATACTGTTACCTTTTGATTTCAACCTAGTTAAAGCTGCTATAAGTTTTTGGTTATCCACAGTATGCAGGCCTATTGTTGGTTCATCAAGGACATATAATACCCCGCTGAGTTCAGAACCCAGGGATGCTGCAAGCCTTACACGCTGCATTTCTCCACCGGATAAGGTATCTCCTGATCTGTTAAGATTAAGATAATCCAGTCCAACTTCCATTAAAAACTTAAGCCTTTTTAAAACCTCATCCCGAATTTGCTCAAATACCGGCTGTTGAGCCTCCTGTAAGGAAAAGCTTTGTAATGAAATACGCAACTGCTCAATAGGCATCTCTACAAGCTGAGGAATTGTATAACCGGAAACTTCTACAGCCCTTGCCTGATCGTTTATACGGGCACCATGGCATACCTCGCAGGTCTCTTCCGCAAATCCTTCAACAAAATCTCCTGGCAATTTCTCTTTATACAAAAGATTATTCAGCACCCTTAATAATCCCGGCAGACCATTTCCCCCCAGCAGAAACTTTTCTAAACTCATGCTTCTTAAACTACTCTCATGCCTTTTCCAGATTCGGCGAACAGATGCAGGAATAAAGGGAGCACTCAACCACACATCAAAAAACCGTTGTCCAAGCCTTTCTCCCACCTTTTTGAGTCTGGATACGGAAATACGCTGCAAAATTCCCGTACCTTCACATTCGGGACAAGCCCCGTAAGAGCTATTAAAAGAAAATAGCCTTGGATCGAGGGGCAGATAACCAATTCCACATTCAACGCAATAGAGAGAACGGCTAAAGACATAATCCTTTTGAGATTCCACGCCATGAAGGACTATAAAACCCTGGCCCATTTTCAAGGCCTTATACACAGAATCCACCAAATCTGAAAACGGAATTACAACTTCTATGGTGTGTTCATCAAAGCGAGACAGGGAGATAACATGATCTAGATTTGTCCATACACCGTCAATTCGGGCCTCCGAATAACCCCCTTTCCTGAGTCTCGCTATTAAATCCCTGTAGACCCCTTTGCGTCTGTACACCACGGGAGCAAGAATTTTTATTCTTTCTCGAGCGGCTACTTTCTCAACTTCTGAAATTATCTCATCAATTGAAAGAGGCCGAACCAACTGGCCACAGGATATACATCTTTGAGTACCAATTCGAGCATAGAGTAATCTCAAGAAGTGATAAATCTCCGTTATAGTACCAACAGTTGATTTCCGCCCAACCTTGGCCATTCTTTGCTCTATTGCCACAGTCGCCGGCAAAGAATCTATAGAATCAACGTCTGGTTTGTCGAATATTGTAAAGAACTGCCTGATGTAAGTGGAAAGACATTCTATGTAGCGCCTTTGTCCTTCAGCGTGTAGCACATCAAAGGCAAGAGATGACTTACCGGAACCGCTTACCCCTGTAAGTACAACAAACCTGTTAATCGGTATAGACAGCTCGGGTATCTTCAGATTATGATGACGAACTCCTTGAAGCTTAATTCTAACATCCGACGAGTAACCTTTATCGCTGGGAAAAGAAATTTTTTCTGCCGGCTTATCTTTCCAATTACACTCCAGCCTCTTTCGCAAAAATTTTCCAGTAACACTATTGGTACAGTCCAAAATCTTTTCCGTGGGACCTTGAAATATAACCTCCCCTCCCTTATCTCCACCCTCAGGGCCGAGGTCAATAATCCAGTCACAGGCCATTAAAATTATCGGATTGTGTTCAACCAAAAGGAGAGTACATCCTTCCTTAACAAGGAGATTAAAAAACTTTATTAACCCTTCCACATCCCTGGGATGCAATCCTCTGGAAGGCTCATCTAAGATTACCAGCCTTTTTCTTTTAGGCTCATTCTTTCTAAACAAAGAAACTAACTTCAATCTCTGAGACTCCCCCGCAGACAGGGTTGCAAGGGGCTGCCCTAGCTTTATTTGATGGAGATTAAGAAAAACAAAGGGAGAAAATAGATTTCTCAGTTTTTCATCGTGCCCAAAGTCATTCAATACATCAGATGCCGTTGCTTCCAAAAAATCGGCTATGCTCCATCCATTATACTTAATCTGAAGTATTTCATCTTTAAACCGCTTGCCTTTACATGCTGGACAGGGAGAATAAACATCCGCCAAAAACTGCATTTCGAAATGCTCAAACCCCTCCCCCTGACATACTTCACATCTTCCCCCGGGTACATTGAAGGAAAAATGGCCCGGCTTAAGCCCCTTAGCTTTTGCCTCAGCCGTATTCGCAAACAATTTTCTTACGTAGTCAAAAGCTCCCGAAAAAGTAAGGAGATTGGCCCTGGAACTCCTTGCAACCGGCTTTCGATCCACCAATATGACTTCATCAAGCTTCTCAAAACCCTCAATTGCATCACATCTTCCAGGTTCAAAACCCAGATGCTGACTTTTGTATGCCTTCCAGTTTCCATAAAGTGTGGTCTCAACAAGGGTGCTTTTTCCCGCTCCGGAAACTCCACTTACGCCTGTGATGCACCCCAGTGGAATATCCACATTTACATCCTTAAGGTTAAA
>JALXAE010000122.1 GCA_026992355.1 Syntrophobacterales bacterium
CGAAGGCGGGAAATGGTTGCTCGTGAAGCAGACTTCTACGGAACGATGGATGGCGCGAGCAAATTTGTTCGAGGCGACGCTATCGCTGGAATCTTGATCACAATGATTAATATTTTTGGTGGTCTAACAATTGGAGTATTATTACAGCATATGCCCTTAAAAGAAGCACTGGCGACATACACTATTCTTACGGTGGGAGATGGTTTGGTTTCTCAAATACCCGCATTGGTTATTTCAACCTCGGCAGGCATTTTGGTAAGTAGAGCTGAAACAGAAATGGGGCTTGGTAAAGCCTTTGCCAAGCAATTCAGATTGCAACCTCGCCCCGTGGCACTTGCCGGTTTAATGCTCTATGGGCTAGCCATTGTACCAGGATTCCCAGTACTTCCATTGTGCCTGGTGGGCTCAGGTCTTATAGGCACATCCTGGTATCTTATGAAAAGAATCAAAAAAGCTGAAGAAGAAAAGGAAGCTCCAGAAGAACCTCAAACAACCTACCCCGAAACCCAAGAGCTCCCCCCACCTCTCGAACTCCTGCAGCTCGAAGTAGGTTATGGACTCATACCTCTTATCGATGAATCTCAAGGTGGGGATATGCTACAAAGGATAAAAGCTATAAGGCGTCAACTGGCTTTAGAAAGGGGTATTATTGTGCCACCACTTCACATAAGAGATAACCTGCAACTTAAACCCATGGAATATCAACTGTTGCTAAAGGGAAATCCCATCTGCAAGACAGAACTTATGGCAGGTCATCTACTTGCTATCAGTCCCGGCGACGTATCGGAAGAAATAAAGGGCATTCCTACGAAAGATCCGGCTTTTGGATTGCCAGCGCTATGGATTCCTGAAGAACAAAAAGAAGCCGCAACGAAGGCTGGCTATACGGTAATTGACCACTCAACCATTATGGCAACTCACCTAACCGAACTATTCAAAAAATACGCAGATCAGCTTTTGACACGCCAAGTTGTCCAACAGTTACTGGATCACCTAGCGGAATCTCAACCAAGACTTGTAGAAGAACTAACCCCCAACCTTTTGCCTCTAGGAGTAATACAAAAGGTTTTACAGAATTTAGTAAGAGAGCAGGTATCTATACGAGACTTACAGACTATATGTGAAACCCTTGCAGATTATGGCGCTACTGTTAAAGATCCGGATTTACTTACTGAGTATGTACGTCAGGCCTTAGGTAGAACTATTACCTATCCTTACGAAACGGATGACGGAAAGTTGTATATTTTAACACTGCATCCTGGACTTGAGGATAAGCTTAAAAAAAGCTTGCAGCAAACAGACCAGGGTACTTTGTTTAGTCTTGAACCGGACTTTCTCCAAAAATTTGTGCAGGCTGTAAACTCGGAACTAAGAAAAATGGTAAACCAAGGACATCACCCTGTTATACTGTGTTCTCCTGCTATTAGACGCTATGTTAGAAGAATTCTAGAAAGATTTATTCCTGATGTTGTGGTAATCAGTCATAATGAACTGGCAACCTCTCTAGAGATTCAAGCCGTTGGGATGGTGCGTATAAGCGATGCGGATTAAAACATTTAGAGCGACGACAATGACAGAAGCACTTAATTTGGTCAGAGAAGAACTCGGGTCCGATGCTGTTATACTTGATAATAAACAAATCCAACAGCCTGACGGCACATCCTTTTTCGAAATAAAGGCTGCAATCGACCTGGATAATACTGGTCAAATTAACCTAACAGATGGTAACTCCTATTCCACCTCAAAAACCGATATCCTATCCATCCAAAACCAGATCAACGAGATAAATAATTTCTTGTCTTTGTTAGTGAGCACGAAAAACCATTTTGTTAATCTCTATCAACACAGACCACTTGCAGAAAT
Source organism: Syntrophobacterales bacterium (assembly GCA_026992355.1). GTDB lineage: Bacteria > Desulfobacterota > Syntrophobacteria > Syntrophobacterales > Thermodesulforhabdaceae > JALXAE01. Next base: position 1,864 of record JALXAE010000122.1, read on the forward strand.
CTATAACTATCTACTAACGCAAGGACTAGACGAGAAAAAAGTCTATCTTCTGATGGCCAAAAGTTCTAAGTTAATCGGTAAGAACTTCAACAGCAAAAGTCGAATAGTGGCCGCCTTTTGTAAACAACTTATAAACAATATTACAACGTTAAACCCCTTTGAGCAACCAGTTAGAGGAAAAAACACACCACCAATGTATACCTTCATTGGGCCCACTGGTGTAGGTAAAACCACTACTCTGGCAAAGCTTGCTGCAAGATTAAAAATAAGAAGCGGATACAAGGTTGGAATAATCTCGCTTGATATATATAGAATAGGCGCTTATGAACAAATAAAAACATACGCTGAAATTATTGACGTTCCAATCATGAGTGCTCAAAATAGAGATGAATTGGAATTTGCAAGGCGGCAGCTAAAGGAGTGTGACTTCTTGTTAGTCGATACAATTGGACGAAATTTTTTCAATAAAAAGAACATAACAGAGCTTCTGGATTTCTTTTCAAATGTGAAAGATACTAACCATCTACTTGTACTCAGTGCAACATCCAAAGACAAAGACCTTCACAAACTGATACAGTTATTTGCCCCTTTCAAAATCTCGGGTTTGATCTTTACGAAACTCGACGAAACAACCTCCTATGGAAATATAGTAAATCAGTTGCTCAGGTTTCCTTATCCCGCAACATTTTTTTGTAGAGGACAGAAGGTTCCTGAAGATATTGAAGAGGCCACTTACCAGAAGATTGTTAGATTGATCTTTCCGGCTAAAAAACAGTCAGGATATTTAATAGGAGAGACTTTCAGATGACAGAGGTGGGAATTAAAAAAGCTGAGCAAAGCCATATTAACGAAACGGTGCGAGTGATTGCTGTCACAAGCGGTAAAGGTGGGGTTGGCAAAAGCAATGTGGTCATAAACCTCGCAATGGCAATGGACAAACTGGGAAAAAAGGTTCTTATCCTGGATGCTGACCTGGGACTTGCCAACGTGGACGTATTACTGGGCCTCAACCCTCAATACAACATTAGCCATGTACTTAAAGGAGAAAAACACATCTCGGAAATCTTGGTACAAGGACCGGGTAATATAAAAATCATGCCCGCCAGCTCAGGTGTTCAAGAAATGACCCATCTTTCAAATGAGCAAAAAATACTTTTGATGGACATGTTTGAATCTATGCCAATGGACTTCGATGTATTCTTAATTGATACAGGCGCTGGTATATCCGATATGGTTTTGTACTTTAACGTGATAGCAAACGAAAAAATAGTAATATTCACCCAAGAACCTACATCCCTTACGGACGGCTACGCTCTTATAAAGGTCCTGTATCAAAAACATGGCGAAAGGTACTTTAAGGTATTGGTCAATAACATCGAAAGCGAAAAACAGGCAAAAACAATATTTTCCCAGATCAGTAAAGTGGCTGATCATTTCCTGGACGGAATTTCTCTAGACTTTCTTGGTTGTATACCGAAAGACCAAGCAATACCTAAAGCTGTTATGCAGCAAAGACCTCTTATGGAAGTTTTTCCAGAATCGCCCGCTGCTAAATCCTTTATGAACGTTGCAAAACGCCTACTAATGACTCCGCCCCCAAGCGAACACGGGGCTGTAAGGCTTTTTTGGAAGAAACTTTTAAATGTATAACAATCATAGGATTCAGAAATTGCCAAAAAATGAACGTAACGAACTAGTAGTAGAAAACCTCCATCTGGTCAAAATGACTGCTTTACGACTGGCAGGACGATTGCCTAATCATATTACCTTTGATGATCTTTTCAGTAGTGGTGTGCTTGGCCTAATTGACGCAGCACAAAAATATGATTCGTCCTACGGCCTCCCTTTCGAAAAATACGCGTTGATTCGTATTCGGGGAGCTATTTTAGACGAAATCAGATCTCGAGATATACTGCCCAGACAACTGAGAACAAAAGCAAATGAGTTCGAAAAAACCATTAGCGATTTGGAAAAAAAGTTAGGCCGCTATCCGACAGACGAAGAAATAGCCAAGGAAATGAACCTAGAACTAGAAGAATACTATAATGTGCTTGATGAATTAAGAGGCCTATCTCTGCTGCCACAATCTTTGGGGGAGATAACAGAAAGAGGCTCCTATCCGGAAAACCTTACAACCGATGGGAGCGAATTAGACGACCACGTTCATCGTCAGGAGCTTAAGGAAATTTTAGCAGAGCTTATTTCTAAACTTCCCGAACGGGAAAAACTAATACTTTCCCTCTATTATTACGAAGAACTAACAATGAAAGAAATAGGACAAATCCTTGGCTACACAGAATCCAGAATTTCTCAGCTTCATACAAGTATTCTCCTTAAATTAAGAACAAGGCTGTCTCGAAAACTTAAAAAAGATGACTTGCCAGACGCATGATGGAACAGAACAAAACCAAAATGGAATCACCTATACCCAACAGTTCTTCAAATGCAACCGATGATAACAAGGAAAGCAAGAAATCAATCTTTTCTCAACTTATTTCTAAAAAACTTATTTTTATCCTGATATCTCTTTTAGTTCTTGGATTTATCATTTTGGAAACTTCCAAAAAAGTAATAAGCTTAAACAAAAAACCCGAAAAACTAGTAACAATTATAAAAAAGCAAATACCAATCCCCTCATATAAAACAGTCTGTTCAATTTATGTTTTCGCCAGAAGCAAAGAAAGGGAGGATTTTGTCAGGCTTGATTTAAAGATCAGTTTTTTCGGTGTTAATGGGATAGATTGTTTTCACAATAATCTTGTACCGTATAAGGATATTATATATAGATTTCTTAAGAATCAGAAACCAAATAGAAATTCTTTAAGAGAATGGTCTTCAATAGTGCAAAATAGCTTACTAAAATACATAAAAAAAAACTACAATATATGTGGGATAAAATCCATAGAACTTGAACAACTTCAGAGGCTATAATGATGGAACATATAAATTTCGATTATGTCGCTTATGCACAGATAGCCTTGAGTATTATACTAGTTGTAGTACTATTGTTTGTTATGTTTAAGCAGTCCAGCATAAACAGTAAGATTAACAATTTTATTGAATCCTTCGAAGAAATTATTTCTGAACACGAGCAAATCATTGAGCAATTTGATAAGAATCTAAAAGAAAAAAAGATGCTAATTGAAAAACTGCTAGCTAACCTTGACAAGAAAATTGCCATAGGAGAGGAGCTTTGCAATAAGCTATCGACATTAATTGAAAGAACTCCGGAAGAAAATACAACACCCATACTAAGAAACCCAGAGCACGAAAAAATAATACGGCTAGCTAACAAAGGAGTGAACGCAAAAACAATCGCTAAAGAACTTCAAAAATCCGTGGGAGAAGTTGAACTTATAATTGACATATACAAAGCGAAAATAAAATGAAAGAAGGAGTTTCATAACGATGGAAATAGAATGTCCTTTCAAACCAGGCAGCTATATTATGGATGAAGCTTACATCATTCCATCAGGTAAATTTGGAGTAGCAGTAGTAATTGCCAATTCTGTGTTGGATGTGGAGCTGGATCCAAAAGGGAAAACTATAGTAAACGGGTATGGCTTTGCCCGCAATGTATCTCTAGTAGAGCTTTTGGAAAACCATCAAGACTTCGACATAATTATAAACATGGGCGACGGTTTTTGTTTTTATCTTGAAAAACCAATTATAAATGCGGGCAAAGTATTTTCCCCTAACGTGAGATCAGTTATAAGATTCACGCCCACCAATTCATTTACACAAATTCCCGATGAAGAATTTGCCGAAATAAAAAGCAAGCTGAAACTTATTTAAATATTTCTTCCATTGCTTCTTCAAAAATTTTCAAATCTTCCTCGGCATATAAACATAAAATGACCTCATTTAAAGACGTCTGTTCCCTTTCGAAAAACTCTTTTATGGTTGTTAACATTATGCGAGCGCATCTGTCTTTTGGAAATCCAAATATCCCCGTACTTATTGCAGGAAATGCTACGGACTTGCATTCCTTTTCTGTAGCTCTTTTAAGACTGTTAAATGTAGCGCTTTTCAGTTTATTGTCCTCATCACCTTCACCAAAACGCGGCCCTACAGCATGAATGACATATTTAGCTTTCAGGTTACCCGCTCCAGTGACTACCGCATTTCCAACGGTAGTTCCCCCAATTTGATTACATTCTTCCTGAATGGAAGGCCCTCCCTTTTTTCTTATGGCACCGGCAACGCCACCGCCTAGAACAAGTTGAGCATTGGCCGCATTAACTATGGCATCCACAGCTAATTCAGTTATGTCGCCCTTGACCAATCTTACTTTTTTACCTCCTATTTTCCTCTCCATCATCTCCTCCCGGCCTTTAATCCAATTTCTCGCAATACTTTAGGCAAAATTCCTCCATTTAAGAAATAAGAAACCTCAATTCCCGTATCAAGACGGCTTATTACATAAAATTCCTTAATACCAGTAGTACCTTTAGCAACCACCTTTATTTTAGCATTAGGAGTCATATTTTCTAAAATACCACAAATATCGAACACCTCATCCCCTTTCAAACCCAAGCTTTCAGGTGATTGGCCTTCCATAAACTGAAGAGGCAAAACCCCCATACCAACAA
>JALXAE010000123.1 GCA_026992355.1 Syntrophobacterales bacterium
CAACGGACACATCAATATTGTATTGATCTTTTAAAATTTCCCAGGCCTCAACAGCCTGACTTAGGATATGACCAAATGTCATTATTACTCCAGAATTACCATGTCGAACCCAGTCAGCCTTTCCAGGTTCAAACCTATACTTTCCGCCAAAATAGGGGGTTCCGTTTTCATCCAGGATAATTTTGGTTTTTGAGCGCCCCATTCCTATAAACATGTTACCAGGAACACTAGCTGCCCATCTGACAATTCTATCCGTTTGATTGGGGTCAGCGGGCATGAAAATAGACCAGCCGAACAGGTTCCTAAGAAGTCCGATATAATCAATGCACTGATGGGTGGGGCCGTCTTCTCCAACATCCAGTCCCAGGTGAGTGCATACAACTTTTAGGGATGTGCTGTTCATGTCGTTGAGACGGTGTTGATTATAAGTTTCACACACTCCGAAGACCCCAAAAGTACTAAAGAAGGCAAGAAAGCCCTCTTTACTTATTGCACCGCTTAAGGTTGCGGCATGGTGTTCTTGAATCCCACACTCATAAAAAGCCTTTTCGCATAGTTCGTGGAATTTCTTCATCTTAACGGAACCCTCAAGGTCACAGCTGAAGCCAAGAACCTTTGGTGTGGGACCATTGTTGTTCAATTTGGCCAAATCTTCTAGTACTGCACCATAAGCAGAACGATTATCAATTTTAGCATCTGATGCATAATTTCTTGGTACTCCTGTGTCAATGGAAGGGAACTTAACGGGAGCAATGTAAAAGGGACGAAAAGAGGTATGGCTTTCTCGCTTTCTTTTCAATTCGGGAATAGGGTTTTCTATACCCAACTCCTCAAATGCCCTGGATGCCTCTTCTTCGGATAAGGCCATGCCGTGGTATTTTGCATTGTTTTCCATGAAAGATACACCTTTACCCATCACGGTTCTGGCCACTATCACGGTGGGCATATCAGGCGCTGAAACGTCTTTTGAAAAGGCCTGTTTAAAAGCGTGGAATAATTTGTCAAAGTTATTTCCATCATCTACATAAATTACATTCCATCCAGCTGCTTTGTATTCATCTCTTATGTGTTGGGGCATAACTTTGTCGGTGTCCCCACCGATCTGTAAATGATTCCTATCCACTAAGCCGATAAGATTCGAAAGGTTATATTTTACCGCAAATCTTCTGGCTTCACTAATTTGACCTTTCTGCTGTTCTCCATCCCCCATAAGAGTAATTACCTTAGCAGGGTTAGGTTTCTTCAATTTTTCTCCTAAGGCCATTCCCGTAGCGGCTGAAAGTCCCTGTCCCAGATTACCCGTATTCCACTCTACGCCGGGTACGCAATGTTCAACATGTCCTCCAAAGGCGGAACCGGCTCTCCTAAATTCCAGCAAAAACTCTTCTTCCGCTACATAGCCGAATTCGCAAAGTACACTGTAAACACCAGGACTAATGTGTCCCATACTGACCACGACCCGATCACGATTTTCCCAGGAGGGATCGTCAGGTTTATGATTTATTATGGAATAAAGTAAAAGCAGCATATGCAAAGATGACATTGATCCACCTGGATGACCACTTCCTGCAAGTGTGGTTGCAGCAATTATGCGCTTTACACATCGGAGCCACATTTCATTGAGCTTTTCATGCTGCCGGGAAGTTAGGCCTGTTTGATCTAAGTCGATCCGTAACATTGTACAAGCAAGACCTCCTTAATTTCTTTGTGACCATTGAGGTTAAGCACCCGATGCCAACCGACATTGGGGCATCTTTTTTAGGATTCCCAAAATGTTATCCACCACAGAATTTACGGCCCTGGAAAATGGATCCTTTTCGATGTCCTTAAAAGCCGGTTTTCCTGTGTCTCCTCCTTCAACAACAGAAGGCTCAAAAGGAAGACTTCCCAAGAACTCAACACCCATTTCCTGGGCTGTTTTTAATCCACCACCTGTTTTAAATATTGGAATGAAGGTATTGCATTCAGGACAATATAATCCGGACATATTTTCTACAACGCCGAGGATTTTTAGGTTCACTTTTTTACAGAAATTTATTGATTTTCTTACATCTGCGAGGGCAACTTCTTGGGGTGTGGTTACAATTACAGCAAGGGCTTCGGGAATTAGGTGAGCAATACTTAAAGGCTCATCGCCGGTTCCTGGGGGACAGTCAATTACTAAAAAATCCAGATCTCCCCATTCTATGTCAGCTATGAATTGCTTTATGACCCCGTGTTTAATGGGGCCTCGCCAGATTACTGCCGCATCTTGTTCCTGCAAAAGAGATTCTATAGATACGACCTTAAGATTACGGCCGTATTTGTGGGGCATTATCTGGTGTTCTGGGGTTACCCCAAGCAAGCCCTTGAGTCCTAACATCCTGGGAATACTCGGGCCGTGGAGATCTATGTCCATTAATCCGACTTCATAACCCTTTTGAGCAAGAGCCAAGGAAAGGTAAACTGCAACACTGCTTTTTCCAACTCCTCCCTTCCCGCTCATTACAATTAATTTATATTTGATTCTATCTAACTTACACCGTATAAGTTCGTCCTTGGATTCCTGTTCTCGTTTGTCGCAGGTTGAACAGGATTTTCCTTCGCATGTTGTTCCCATGATTATGCCTCCTTAAAAAGGATTGAACTCTTGAGCGGGCTCAACATAGAAACAATGGCTTACTTTGTCAATTGATACGACAGAGATTTGAGTTTTTTGCCATGGGTATGGGTTGTTTCCGGACTTGCAGAGACAAGCGATTTTTTTTATAAGAAATCCATAAACATTGCAGAAGGAAATTGCATCCATACTTGGTATTCAGAAAAATCAAAAGGAGCAAAAGGGTGCAGGAAAGAGGTTTTCAAGGAACCGTTGTTAATGTATCGCTTCTTGAGTTAGTACAATTATTTTGTTCAGGACAAAAGGAAGTAAAGATTAGAGTTCATAGTCCTTATGGAGACGGGATAATTTGTATAGCGGGCGGACAAATTACGCATGCTAAAACGGCTGATGATGAAGGAGAAGTTGCCTTTTATACAATCATGTCATGGGATAAGGGTGAATTTAGTTCCCAACCGCTTGATGCTCAGATGAAAGGAACAGTTACAATTCATAAATCGTGGGAACAGTTGTTGCTGGAAGCTGCTAAAATCTCCGATGAGAGGAAGATACCCAAGAAACAGGAAGATGAACTCATTGTTGCTTATTGTAACAACTGTCAGAAGCGGTTCTATGTGCCGGCTGAAAAAGTTCCCTATGGCAAAAAGGTTAAAGCAAAATGTCCCTCATGCAAAAGTGAAATAGTTATCGAACGGGAAGAACCCGTGGAAGATGTTTTCGCTACTGAAATTGAAAAGTGGAAATATGAAGAAGCAGAATCTACTACAGCCTTTGATGAGTTTGTGGAAGATGTTTTGATTTGTACTCCCAGCAGCGAAATGGCTTCAACTCTAAAGGAACAATTGGAGGAACATGGTTATCAAATACATATTACCAAACGAGGGCGTGATGGTTTCTTTGCTCTTAGAAAAGGTAATTTCAAAATAATAATAGTCGATGAAAGCTCTGACGGCGGTGAAAGTGGAAGAAATCTTTTAATTTATTACTTACAACGTCTTCCTATGAGAATAAGGCGTAAATTTTGTCTTTGTGTAATAAGCGATAAATACAATACGGGGGATGTGTGGGGAGCTTTTAAAATTGGGGCAGATCTTGTCATTAACAAAAACAATGTTGAAGTAGCCTCTGATTTAATACACTATACCATATCCAGGCTTAAGATTTTTTATGAACCCTTCACTCAAGAATTAGAAATTTTGAGAGCAGAATAACCGTGCTGTCAAAACTGTTCAAAGGGCGACAAAACAAAAGAAGAATCCGTTACAGGTTGGAAAGCTGCATAAATACCATACTGGATCTTAATGAGAGATTAGGAGAGGGAAAAATTAGGCCGGACATAGTTAAACATTTTAAGGAGTTAAAGCATTCCTTTGCTCGTTTAAATGAAGATATGGTTGATGAAAAAGACGTAAGCCAAATAGAGGAAGCGACAAATAAACTCCTTCAGGAAATAGGCAAGATTTACGGTGAAGAATTTATGAAAAATATTTACGACATGCCGAAACATTAGACCCCGTCCAGAAGGATGTGAGATGACTAATAGCTCAAAAAGCAAGGAAGTATTTGTTTTTTCCAAGAAGGGTGATCAAGGAGAAACTAGTTTGCTATCTGGAGAACGTGTGCCAAAGTCTCATATTAGGCCTGAAACCTATGGAACCTTGGATGAAGCGAGTGCTGCTTTGGGATTGGCAAAATCCATGACAAAACAGAAAAAAGTCAGAAAAATGATCCAAGAAATACAGGAAGACCTTGTGATATTGGGGGCTGAACTGGCTTGGACGAAAGGCAATTCTAAATACCGTATACAAAAAGAACATATTGAAAAACTGGAGCGATGGATAGAAGAGCTACAACAGGAAGTACCATTGCCTCGACATTTCATTTATCCAGGAGATAGTTCGTCGGGAGCTGCTGTGGATCTTGCTAGGACCATAATACGTAGGGCCGAAAGAAGATCTGTGGAGCTCAAAAACAAAGGAGAAATTAACAGGGCTGAAATTTTATCCTATCTAAATAGACTTGCCGACTTTCTCTTTACGCTTGCCAGGTATCTGGACTCAAAGGAATCAATAGATCAATAATAGTAATATGCAATATCTCGATAAAGGGGTTTTTTATGAGTGAGAAAAAGCTTAATGTGGCGGTGATTGCTGGCGGGAAATCGGCGGAAAGAGAGGTTTCCCTATCAAGCGGAAAACAAGTAATGGAAGCACTGGACAAGGAAAAGTATAATATTCTTTTTTTCGATCCAGCTTATGACCTGGTGAAAATAGCAAAGGAAGCTCAGAACATTGATGTTGCAATAATCATGCTCCATGGAAGAGGCGGCGAAGATGGGACAATGCAGGGTTTTCTGGATTGCCTGGGAATTCCCTATCAGGGAAGCAGTGTTCTTGGAAGTTCTATAGCAATGAATAAGATAGTCAGTAAACAGCTGTATGCATCTGCTGGATTGCCAGTTGCTCCTTATGTTGTCCTGGAAAAAGGTACAGAAGCCGATATTGCACAAATAGAAAAAAAACTGGGCTTTCCTGTAATGGTTAAGCCTGAGCAGGAAGGCTCAAGCATAGGGCTTACACTTGTTAAAAGTCCGGAAGAGCTGGAAGGAGCACTTAACAAGGCTTGGCAGTACGACTCTAAGGCTCTTGTGGAAAAATACCTTCAAGGCACTGAAATAACTGCTGCTGTTTTAGGAAACAATCCACCGGTTGCCCTCCCTCTTGTGGAAATAAGACCATCGGAAACGTTCGAATTTTTTGATTATACGGCGAAGTATAAACCCGGAGCCACAGAGGAGATTTGTCCAGCGCCACTGCCAGAAGCACTTGTTAAAAAAGCTCAAGACTATGCCTTGCGAGCTCATAAGGTACTTCATTGCCTAGACTATAGTAGAACTGATATGATTTTATATCATGAAGAATTCTACATTTTGGAAACCAACACTATACCAGGCATGACTGCCACAAGTTTATTCCCTCAGGCAGCTCAAGCAGCTGGCATCTCCTTTCCTGGACTTTTAGACCGTCTTATTGAATTGGCGCTGGAAAAAAAGAAGGGTTAATTCTTAGTAAATCGACCTCTAGGTGCTCCAACTCTGGAGAAAGCAGAATTGAAGTCTCTGTAAAGGGTATGATAATCACTGATCCTATGCCACTTTTTTATGTAACCTTCAGGTAGTTCATCTATAATCTCGATTCCTTCCCACTGAAAAGGGTTGGGATAGGCATAGTAAGGATATGTTTTAGGTATTCCTCTAACAAATACAACCTGGGGAATTACCCACTGCCTATGAGCGAGATATAGTCTATGCATTCCATCGTTAACAAGTATTATAACACTGCCATCTTGTTCTATAGATTCTTCAACCACAGGTGGAAGCAAAGTTATTGGCTCGTTCTCGCCATTGAGCCACAAGTCCAAATATCCGTTTAGGTTAAATATATCGTATCCCATATCTTGTAATGCCCAGCGAAGGTCACGAACCTTTTCCAATTCTTGGATGAGCACATATCTCTGAGTGGGGTATAAATAACGAGTAGAAATTTTTTCTAGAGTTATGGTGCAGTTCTCGTATATTTTGATTTCCGGTTTTTTCAGTAGGCGGACGTTTCTCAACCTTGTTATAAGCTCCTCTGCCGAATGGTGCTCAACATGTGAAATTCTCATCCCGTTGGAACCTCACTCTCTTTTTCCGCTCTTACAATCGAGTAGGGTGAGATCGGGTAATTAATCCGATCTCATCCCTCTCACAGAACCGCACGTACGGGCCTCGTATACGGCTCCTGTTTATTCTTATCCCCGTCGGATCGGGGGAAGCCGGCCAAACTC